>JBEKSH010000304.1:0-4773 GCA_049517235.1 Roseiarcus sp.
TGCGGCAACGATCGGACGGACTGACACGCCCCTCGGCGCTCTCCGCAGGGGCGCTCGATCACAACTCGAGGCGGAGATCCCGGTGTGAAATCCAATCACTGTTCGATCGGTGGGTAAATAAGGGTCAAGAGAGGGTGAAGGATGCTGGAAGTAAAGGTGCGGTCGATCGTAAACGAAGCATTAGGAGTCAATTGCTTTGAACTCGTTGATCCCTACGGGCACGAGCTGCCTCCATTTGAGGCGGGGGCGCATATCGATGTGATGATCCCGGGGAATCTTGTGCGCCAATACTCGCTTTGTAACGATCCCCGCGACCGCCTTCGATACGTTATTGGCGTCCTCAAAGAGGAGAATGGCCGTGGCGGCTCAAAAGCGATGCACGCCAGTGTGCGGGCTGGCGAATTGATCACAATATCCAGGCCTCGCAACAATTTCTCGCTGATTGAAGGCGCCGGTCGCTACCTCTTGATTGCAGGCGGCATAGGCGTGACCCCGATGATGGCCATGCTCGAGAAACTAAAGTCGACGGACGCGAATTTCACGATGCACTATTGCGCCCGCTCGCCCGATAGAATGGCGTTCAAGGATAGGCTGACCGAACTCGTGCAGAAGGGGCAAGTCGTCTACCACTACGATGGCGGAGATCCTTCCAAGGGTCTCAGGCCCGTCGATGTCCTCGGGAAATGGGAGGCGAGTACGCATCTTTACTACTGCGGGCCTCCTGGGCTGATGCAGGCAGTAGCCAGGGAAACAGCACATTGGCCGGCCGGGACAGTGCATTGCGAATACTTTACGCCTCCGCCGGTGTCATGGTCGTATCCGGAAGGTGCGTTGGAAGAGATGGCTGGCGAATTCCAGGTGAAGATCGCAAGCTCTGGCAGGGCTTACGCCGTGCCGCGCGGAAAATCGATCGTCGATGTTCTGCGTGGCGCGGGGATTGAATGCAATACTTCCTGTGAAGCCGGAGTTTGTGGCACGTGCCGTACACGTTACGTCGAAGGAACCCCAGAACACCACGACTTCGTGCTGAGTGAGTCCGAACGGGAAGAGTATGTGATGATCTGCTGCGCTAGATCGATCTCAGAAATGCTTGTGCTTGATATTTAGCTGCGCGTTGAGAAAATCGTCGCCGGCGGGGGCAAGCTCAACGTGCAAATACGCGCTTTGGCGTTTGGCCGTTACCGCTCCTTCGACGATTATCACGAGGATACGACCGAAGGCCTACTTGTCGTTCAGTAGTCGCCGCCTGCGCGGCCCTTGGGAGCCAAAGCCATCGTTGATTTCGCTCAACGCGGGCGAATTCGCGGACGTGCAAGATTGAAAATAAATCGGGCCTGGAAAGCTCGCCTGGTCTGAAGCGCTGCAGGAAAACGCATTGTTGAGAGGCTCAAGAAATGCTCGGCGCATTGATTATCGTGTTTCGGGAAGTCATTGAGGCCGGCATAATCGTTGGAATCATTCTGGCGGTCACGCGCGGGATCGGCGGCGCCAGGCTGTGGATCGCGGCGGGCGTCGCGGGGGGCGTCGCCGGGGCCGTTCTGGTCGCCGTCTTCGCCCAGGCGATCGCCAATGCGCTGGCCGGCATGGGCCAGGAGCTGTTCAACGGCTCGATCCTGGCGGTGGCCGTTGTGATGTTGACCTGGCATAATGTTTGGATGGCGAGCCATGGCCGGCAGATGGCCGCCGAAATGCGGCAGGTCGGCGAGGAGGTCAGAAGCGGATCGCGTTCGCTCGCCGCGCTCGCCGTCGTCGTCGGCGTCGCCGTCATGCGCGAAGGTTCGGAAATCGTGCTGTTCCTCTACGGCCTGGCCGCCGCGGGCGGTTCGACCGCGGCCAGCCTCCTCCTCGGCTCGATATTGGGCCTGATCGCCGGCTGCGCCGTGAGCGCGCTGACCTTCCTCGGGCTGGTGACGATCCCGCCCCGCCATTTGTTCCGCGTGACGACGGCGCTGATCACCTTCCTGGCGGCGGGCCTCGCCGCGCAGAGCGTCCTGTTCTTTGAGCAGGCGGGGCTCGTCACCGCGCTCTCGCAGACGGCCTGGGATACGTCGGCGATCCTGTCGGACTCCAGCCTGTTCGGTCGCGTGCTGCACACGCTGATCGGCTATTCCGACCAACCCTCCGTCATGCAGGTCGTCGTCTATGGCCTGACGCTCGGAATGATCTTCACGCTGTCGAAAGCTTTCGCGCCGCCCGCGCGCGTCGCTGTTTCGGTGGCGCCGGCGGCAAAGCCCGCGTCGCCGACGCACGACGCCCGAGCGGCTTGATCTCAGATCCGCTTGGCCGCGATAAAGGCTTTGAATTCGTTCATCGAGCCAAATTTGAAGGCGCCTTGATCGGTCTCGGCTTCGATCGACCCATCGGAAAAGATCGAGTAATTGGCGCCGCCCGCGCTATAGCGGCCAACCAGCGTCGGCGGCGCGGGAGGCTCCTGCGCGGCTTGCTCGAGCGCTTCCAGCGACGGCAGATGTCCCTTCCGGTTCTCGTTGATCGCGCCGGCCTCGCGATCGCCGGCGTCATCCAGGGCCGACGAGGGCGCCGGGGTCATCGCCGGCTCTGAGAATTCCGAAGCCGGCGCCTCGCGCGCCGGCACGGCGCCCATCTCTGCGAGAACCACCGGCTCGATGCCGGCCAGCAGCGGCGGCACGAGCGGCTCCGCGCGTTCCGGCCGCGTCTCTTCAATTCCACGCAAGACCGCCCCGCGCAACGCGTCGACCCGCCGGATCAATAGGCCTATGGCGATCACGATGACGCCGCCGCTGAGCGCGATAGCGCCGCAAGTCGCGTAGAGAAGGCCGAGCTCCGTCGTCAGCAGATCAAAACTCGCTGCAAGCGCCGCGCCGCCTGCGAGCGCGAGGATCAGGCCGAGAAAGAGGGTGAGCCAGCTCATAAGCGATCCAACGTTGTCATTTTGTCAGAATAGCGGCGCGCTATGGCGCAAGCGCCCATCTGCGGCCACAGCTGCGATTGATTTTGCTCAACTTGAGCAAGACAAAAGCGAGGCGAGCCTGGAAAGTTCGCCTGGTCGATGAAATCCGAGGCGCGCGCAGAGCGCGAGCCGGTCGCTGTTGCCGGCGGCGCCTGAGGGGTTTAACAATGCGCCGCATCGTCCGACGGCTGGCGTTCCGGCCGGCTTGTTCCGACCCCTGTATCGTTCAAAAGGAGCCGAGCCCATGACTTTCTCTCTTCCCGAACTGCCTTACGCCTATGACTCTTTGGGCCCCTACATGTCAAAGGAAACCCTCGAGTTTCACCATGACAAGCATCACCTCGCCTATGTCAACAATGGCAATAATCTGCTGAAGGGCACGGAATGGGAGGGCAAGTCGCTCGAGGAGATCGTCAAGGGTTCGTTTGGCAAGAATCCGGGTCTGTTCAACAACGCCGGCCAGCATTTCAACCACATCCATTTCTGGCAATGGATGAAGCCGAACGGCGGCGGCAAGATTCCTGGCCCGCTGGAAAAGGCGATCGTCGATTCCCTGGGTTCCGTCGAGAAGGCGAAGTCAGACTTCATCCAGGCCGGCGTGACGCAGTTTGGCTCGGGTTGGGCGTGGCTGACGGTCAAGGATGGCAAGATCGTGGTGACCAAGACGCCCAATGGCGAGAGCCCGCTGGTTCACGGCGGCCAGCCGATCCTTGGCGTCGACGTGTGGGAGCATTCCTATTACATCGACTATCGGAACCGCCGTCCCGACTATCTCAAGGCCTTCGTCGATAATCTGGTCAATTGGGATTATGTCGCCGGGCTCTACGCCGCCGCGGTGAAGTAAGGCCCGTCCGACGCCCGGCCGGTCGCAGGCCAAACAACGGAGCGCGCGTCCTTGCGCTTGACGCGCGCTCCCTTTCGCGTCGGCTCTCCGCAAGCTGCGCCGGCCCGCGCCGCTGTTTGAGCCGCGAGCAAAATCAATTGCGGCTTTCGAGCGGGACTGCTTCGGATCGAATCAATCTTGCTCTCTGACGCCTCGTTTTCGCGGACGAAATGATCCGAAAATCCGGGTGATTTTCGAGATCAGGCTATCGCCGCCCGAGACCGCTCAAGGACAGGCCGTCAGTCGACGAGATTGACTTTGTTGTCCTTGCACAAATCGACGCTCGTCATATCCGTGCTCGATCCGTCGTCAAAAGCGCCGTGCAGGTCGAATACGCAGGACTTGCCGTGCGCGAGCGTCACTGAGGTTTTCTTGCCGGGCGCCAGATTAGCGACGATCTGCTTGGCTTCGGCGCCGCCGGCCGGCGTCGCGTCGAGCTCGGTGAGCGGGACGGCGCGCTGATTGGTGACCTGGATGACGACCTTCGGCGCCGTCTTCTTGCGCGGCTTGGCGACCGCGGCCTTCGGGGGCTTGGCCGGCTCGGCGCCGGTCATCGCGGCAGGCGTATTGGCGGCCGGCGGTGGCGCTTCCGCCGCTGGCGCTGGCGCTGGCGTTTCGGCTGTTGGTGCCGGCGCTTGGGCCGCTGGCGGTGGGGCTTCTGCCGCTGGCGTTTCCGCGGCTGGCGCTGTCGACTGCGCGAAGGTTGCGCCGGTCGTCATCGCGGCGCCGGCGATCAGCGCGCCAAGGGTGAACGCTGCTGCATAATATTTTCTCATGCTGCTCCCTCCTACGGGATGTTGTGCGCTTGCCCCATGCCTTTGTCGGCCAGAATGACATCAAGCCTGGATAATGCAGCCCATGCTGGCGGATGTGGCTTAAATAACTGATTTAGCGTATGATTTGATTGTTGACTCCAATCAGCGCCATTTCAGGAAAACCACACCCGCCATGAACGATCCTA
>JBEKSH010000305.1:0-4751 GCA_049517235.1 Roseiarcus sp.
TTGCGCAGGCCCATCACCAGCGACACCGCCGGATTGAAATGCGCGCCGGAGATCGGCCCGAGCGCCAGGATCAGCACCACCAGAATCGCGCCGGTCGGCAAGGTGTTGCCCAGCAAGGCGAGCGCGACGTTGCCGCCAGCGAGCCTCTCGCCCATGATTCCCGAGCCGACCACCGTCGCGACGAGCAGTCCCGCGCCGAGGCCTTCGGCGGCGAGGCGTTTGGAGAGAGGAAAGGTCACGCCGTCGCCACCCGCCGCCCGCGTTCGTCGATCACGCGCTCGCCATCCTCCTTGAAGAATTCCCCGCGCTGGGGCGGCAGCAGATCGAGAACCTTTTCCGAGGGACGGCACAGCCGCACGCCTTTGGGCGACACCACGAGCGGCCGGTTCATCAGGATCGGATGCGCGCCGATCGCGTCAAGCAACGCGTCGTCGCCGAGCGAGGGATCGCCGAGGCCAAGATCGTGAAAGGGCGTCCCCTTCTCGCGCAAGACCTGGCGCACCGTCAGGCCGGCGCGGGCGAGCAATTGGGTGAGCAGCAACCGCGTCGGCGGACATTTCAGATATTCGACGACATGCGGCTCGACGCCGGAATTGCGGATCATCGAGAGCGTGTTGCGCGAGGTTTCGCAAGCGGGATTATGGTAGATGATCACGTCCATCACGCCGCCTCCGGACTGGGTCTCGTCGCGAGGATCGGGCGGGCGTCGCCGCCTGCGCAAATGAACGGAATTTCAAAATCCGCTCAGCCATGAGCTGCCTCCGTGGGCGGACAACAAGGGGTGAGATCGGCGATCAAGGGCGCGCACAGGTCGGCGCGGCCGCCGCAACAATCCTTGATCAGAAACAGCGCGACCTCGCGAAAGCGGGCGAGGTCGGCTCGGTAGATGATCGATCGGCTATGTCGTCGGCCGACAATCAGTCCGGCGCGCGCGAGGATCGCCAGGTGCGCCGACATCGTGTTTTGCGGAACCTCGATGAGGCGCGCCAGTTCTCCGGCTGGGACGCCGTCGCGTTCGCGCGCGACGAGCAGCCGGAACGTATCGAGCCGCGTTGCTTGCGCGAGCGCCGACAAGGCGGCGATGGCTTGCAAATTCTCCATATATCTAGATTGACGGATTCATAGCGCCAGCGCAACGCTCACGCCGAAGAATCAAATAGATCACGTGAAAGGTCGGAGCGAGGGGATTCCGTCGCTGCGGTCGGCCCCGCCCAATACGGACGGCGGTCTGCCCTCTGAAATGTGGTCCTCCCTGAGGTGTGGCTTCGAGCCAGATGGAGGACAGAGGTTCGCCGCCCGCCCGATTACTTCAGCGTCGACAGATAGGCGATCACGTTGGCGCGGTCCTCGGCCTTTGGCAGGCCGGCGAAGATCATCTTGGTGCCCGGCACCAAGGCCTTCGGGTCGGTGAGGTACACGTCCAGCGTCGCCGCGTCCCACGTCTTGTTGGCGGCCTTCATCGCCTCGGAATACGAGAACCCCTCGACGCTCGCGGAGTGGCGGCCGACGACGCCGAACAGCGTCGGGCCGAGGCCCTTCTTGGCCGGGTCGGTCGTGTGGCAGAGCGCGCACTTGTTGAATACGGTCTTGCCAGCCGCGGCGTCGCCGTCGGCGCGCGCTGCGGAGGAGAGCCCGACAAGCCCCAGGGTGGCGGCGGCGGCGATAGCGACCTTCATGCGGTATGGTTCCTTTGTTGGCGTGGCGGCTGGGCGGCGATCCGCGGCGAACCCCGCTTGGCTGGGACGAGCCGCAGCCCTATCGGGCGACCTTTGCAAATTTTTGTCCATTCGGCATGTTAATTTTTGTTTATTCGGCATGTTGAGGTCAAGCGCTTTTACGCCTTCGCACGGCTTCCCAGGTCATGTTCCCCGCGGGTCCGTGCTTCTTTTCGGGATCGGCCCGCCGTAATGGCGCCCCGCGATCGCAGTCCGGCCTTCGCCTCCCGCAAGTTCCAGCGCCCGCGCCAGATCGGCGAGCAGGCCACGTTCCGCTCGCCGCAATTCTCCGCTTGCGGGGGGCATGACAGGCGTCTTGTCGAGTCGCGGTCGGGTCGAAAAAACAAAGCGAACTTCAGGCTCTCGGCGATGCGCGCGGCGACGCGAAAAGCCTCGGCGACCACGCCCCAATATAGCTCATCGCACGTCCTCCCCGAAGAGCCGCAGCCAGCGGCCGATTTGTTGCGGCGCCAGGTCTCCGACGCCCGCTAAGCGTCGCGGCGCGGCTGCATGAGCATCGGCCCATAGATCACCAGAAATCCGGCGAAGGCCGCGATCCAGGCGAATGCGGCGACGTGCATGAGCGTCACGGCGTAAGCCGGCAGCAGGGTCATGGCGACACGCGCCGCCAGGGCGATGACGACGGCGAGGTAGATCGCCTGCGTTGCGCGGGAGGCCCGCAGATTCCGCCCGGTATGGCCGAGCGTGGTGCGCGTCATCATCGCCAGCGTCATCTCTCCCACGGCGCCGATCGCCCAAACGTGGAGGCCGGCCGCCGCGGGGATCAAGTCCGGCGCCAGGCTATGGGCGCCCACGGTCAGGAAACCGAGCGCCGCGAACAGGAAGCCGACATGCAGGATGAGCACGAGGCGGTCGCCTCGCGTGGCCCAACCGCGCCAACGTGACAGGCGCCAGAGGTTGGTGGCGCCCGCGGCGAGGAGCGCGCCGCCGGCCGCGGGGGTGTCGGGAAGAACGACCCATAACGCCAGGGCCAGTCCCGAGAGGATCATGACGAAGCCGTCGGGAAGGCCGAATGGGATCGGGCGCGCCGCAACCCCGCGCTTGGCGAGCCAGTTGTGCGTGAAGCTCGGAACGACGCGTCCGCCGATCAGCAGGATGAGCAAGACGAGGATCGCGAGGCTGGTCCGGGCGGACAGGGCGGCTGTTCCGGTGACGGCGGCCTCGACGTGGAAGCCAACATTGGCGGCGGCGAGCACGAGCGCCAGAAGGACGACCTTCAGGTTGCGCAAGTTGCGCGCGGCGATCACCTCTCGGCCGATGACGGCCGCGAAAACGAGGAGGAAGATCGTGTCGCACACGGCGGCCGGCGCCCGGCCGATGATCGCGGACGCAAAAACGGCGATGCGGCCCAGCATCCAAAGCGCGCAGAGCGACGCGAGCGGCCAGCCGGCGACCGGCAAACGGCCGGTCCAATTGGGGATCGCCGTCAGCAGGAAGCCCGCCATCACGGCGGACCCATAGCCGTAGATCATCTCGTGGACGTGCCAATCCACCGCCGAGAACGCCGTCGGAACCTCGATTTCCCCCATGAAGAAAGGCGCCCAGATCGCGATGGCGGCCACGGCCCAGACCCCCGCGGCGAGAAACAGCGGACGAAAGCCTCGGCTCCATAAGGCCGCGCCCTTCCATGATCTTTGCGTTCCGGCAGTGTGCCTCATGACGTGTTGCTTTCGGCGCCCAGGCGGTTCGCGCTCGCCATCAGAAGAATTCGAACCCATGCGCCCCGGCGAACGCGCCGAGCACGGTCAGCGCGGCGGGAGCGAGCAGGAAGGCGACGCCGCCAGTCCTTGACGCTTGCGAACATGTCTTGATCTTGTGACGCGGCTTGTAGATCGTTTTGCGGCGGCAGTCCTGCGTTTTCAAATTCACATTTGACGGAATGCACCGCTCAATGACCTTGGCGGCAATGGCCTTTGGATCCGCCAACCGCCCCGTTCGACGGACGATGAGTGAGGCGAGGATGACCGAATATGTGAAGGCGTGGCAATGCATCGGTTGCGGCAGGATCGAGGCTCCGCAGACATGCATCGGAGTTTGCCAAGACCGCAAGGTGAAGTTCGTGTACGCGCACGAGCACGAGGAAGTTCTGGCGCAGGCGCGTCAGGCAGAGCAACGGGCGGACCTTCTCGAGGCATTGGTTCATCGGCTCGCGCACACGACCCCGCGCATCGGCGAGTGGGAATCGTGCTACCGGGCTTTGCAGAACCAGGCGCGGCGCACAATGGCGGCGCTCACCAGCGACCGCCTCGACCTCATCGGGGCGACGGCGAAAAAGGAATAAAGTCGCGCACGGTCTGTCGACAGTCCGCCGCAATCCTTCGGATCATTTGTGACGCGCAGCGTGCGGGCCAACGGAGAACCCTGCGATCTCGGACCGCTCCAGGAATATCCGAACTGCCAAGGCGCCTCGATTCGCAACCCCGCGCAGCATCGGGACATGACGTCAATTGTTGGGACGAATTCGCCTCCTGCGAGCAGTCGTGTTTCGCGCGAAACGCGACCCCGCGGCATTCTCAATTGTCATGCAAAATCGATGCGCCGGGCGATTCAGCGGCGGACTCGGGGTTGGGAGCGTCTTGACACTCCCAGCCCTTCGGCGTCGACGGAGCCTACTTGACGCGACGGGGTCCCTCGGACGCCGGCCTGTCCGTCCCCGCCATCCACTGGCCGGCGGCGCAATCGGCCAGCGTGTGCTGGTCCAGGCTCTGATAGAAGCATTCCCGCGCGGCGCGAAGCATGACGCGCAGCCGGCAGCCCGGCTCCAGCACGCAGTGTCCGCCATCCGCGCGGAAACATTCGACCAGCGCCTGATCCGATTCCAAAGTGCGCACCAATGCGCCCAACCGTACTTCCGCCAGCGGCGTCGCGAGCAAGACGCCGCCGCCGGCGCCGCGCACCGTCCGCAGAATGCCGAGCCCCGAAAGATCTTGCACGATCTTGTGGAGGTGGTTGCGCGACAGTCCGCCCAGCTCGCGCGCCAGCGTCTCGACATTCATGTGGTGACCTGGCGCATGA
>JBEKSH010000306.1:0-4742 GCA_049517235.1 Roseiarcus sp.
CGAGCGCATCGAACGGGTCTCGCCGCGCGCCGGATCGAACAGGCGCGTCTCCTGATCGATCGACCCGCCATCCTCGATGATCGCGATCTGGCGGCGCGCCTCGGCCTCGATGGCTTGGCCGATGAAGCGTATCGAGTTGACGTTCTTGATTTCGCAGCGCGTGCCGAGCGGCGCGCCCGGCCGGCGCACCGAGACGTTGACGTCGGCCCGCAGATTGCCCTTCTCCATGTCGCCATCGCACGAGCCGATATAGCGCAGGATGGTGCGCAGCTTGGTCACATAGGCCTTGGCTTCGTCGGCCGAGCGCATGTCCGGCTTGGAGACGATCTCCATCAGCGCGACGCCGGAGCGATTGAGGTCGACGAAGCTCATCGTCGGCGATTGATCGTGCAGCGACTTGCCCGCGTCCTGCTCTAGATGCAGTCGTTCGACGCCGACCTTGATCGAGTGGTCGGGCGACAGATCGACCTGGATTTCCCCCTCCCCGACGATCGGGCTCTTGTATTGCGAAATCTGGTAGCCCTGCGGCAGGTCCGGATAGAAGTAGTTCTTGCGATCGAAGATCGAGCGCCGATTGATCTTGGCCCGCAGGCCGAGCCCGGTGCGCACCGCCTGGGCGACGCATTCGGCGTTGAGGACCGGCAGCATCCCCGGCATCGCGGCGTCGACGAGCGACACATGCGAGTTGGGCGCGGCGCCGAAGGCGGTGGAGGCGCCCGAGAACAGCTTGGAGCGCGAGGTCACCTGCGCGTGGACCTCGAGCCCGACGATGATTTCCCAATCGCCCGTCGCGCCCTTGATCAACCTGGAATCCCGCGCCTGCGCCATGTCCGAGCCCTTCGCCTTGCCGGCTCCTGACTAGAGCTTACGAACGGCGCAATCAAGCGCCGCGCGTCTCCCGCCGGTCAAGCCTTGGCGGGGTTCAGTCCCACCAGGGCCGCGGCAGAATCGTGCGCCCCGCCGACCGCTCGATCACTTCGCCCAGCGAGAACAGCGTCTCCTCGTCGAACGGCCGGCCGATCAACTGCAAGCCGAGCGGCAGCCCTTCGGCCGACAGGCCGGCCGGCGCCACGAGGCCCGGCAGCCCCGCCATGTTGACGGTCACGGTGAAGACGTCGTTGAGATACATCTCGACCGGATCGGCCGAGCCCTTCTCGCCGATGCCGAAGGCGGCCGAGGGCGTCGCGGGCGTCAGGATCGCGTCGACGCCGTCGGCGAAGACGGTCTCGAAATCGCGCTTGATCAGCGTGCGGATTTTCTGCGCGCGCACGTAATAGGCGTCGTAATAGCCCGCTGAAAGCACATAGGTGCCGATCATCACCCGCCGGCGGACCTCGGCGCCGAAGCCCGCCGCGCGCGTCTTCTCATAAAGCTCGACAATGTCCTTGCCGGACTCGCGCAGGCCGTAGCGCACGCCGTCGTAGCGCGCGAGATTCGAGGAAGCCTCCGCCGGCGCCACGATGTAATAGGCGGGCAGCGCATGGCGCGTGTTGGGCAGCGAAATGTCGCGGATGCTCGCGCCCGCCTCGCGCAGCCATTCAACGCCCTGCCCCCAAAGCCTTTCGATCTGCGGGTTCATGCCGTCCAGGCGATATTCCTTGGGCACGCCGATCGTCAGTCCCTTGATCGAGCGGCCGACAGAAGCCTCATAATCGGGCACAGGCGCGTCGTAACAGGTCGAATCCTTCGGATCGTGCCCCGCCATCGCGCGCAGCATGATCGCCGCGTCGCGGATCGTGCGGGCGATGGGCCCGGCCTGATCGAGCGAGGAGGCGAAGGCGACCATGCCGTATCGCGAGCAGCGGCCGTAGGTCGGCTTGATGCCGCAAGTGCCGGTGAACGCCGCCGGCTGGCGAATCGAACCGCCGGTGTCGCTCGCCGTCGCGGCAAGGCATAGCCGCGCCGCGACCGCCGCGGCGGAGCCGCCCGACGAACCGCCGGGCACCAGAAGGCCGCGTTTGTCGCCCGCCAGCGCGGCGCGCGCCTGAGCGACGCTCCAATTGGGCGGCAGCCAGGGCGACGCGACGGGTCCGTAATAGGAGGTCTCGTTCGACGAGCCCATCGCGAATTCGTCCATGTTGAGCTTGCCCAGCATCACCGCGCCGTCGCGCCAAAGCTGCGCGGTGACGGTCGATTCATAGGGCGGCTTGAAACGATCGAGGATATGGCTGCAAGCCTGCGTGTGCGCGCCGCGGGTGGCGTAAAGGTCCTTCACGCCGACCGGCAGACCTTCGAGTGGGCCCCCTTCCCCTCTGGCGATGCGCGCGTCGCTGGCCTGCGCCATTTCGAGCGCCCTCTCGGGCGTCTCCGCGACATAGGCGTTGAGCTTGCGCGCCCGCTCCATCGCGCTGAGATAGGCCCTGGTCAGTTCGATGCTCGACAGTTTCCTGGCCGCGAGCGCGTCGCGCGCCTCGGCAAGCGTCAGGACGGTTGGATCGGTCAAGGGTTCATCCGTCTGTGGGAGCGTTGGTTGCGAGCGGTCGACCGCCTCATTCGATGACTTTCGGCACGAGAAAAAAATCGTCTTCGGATTGCGGCGCATTGGCCAGCACTAGGCTCCCGATCTCGCCGTCGGTCACCACGTCGGCGCGCAGCGGCGCCTTCATCGGAATCACCGATGTCATCGGCTCGACGCCGGTCACGTCGACCGCGCCGAGGGCCTCCACGAAGGAGAGGATGGCGTTGATCTCGCCCTGCAGATGAGGAACCTCCTCGTCGGTCACGGCGATGCGGGCAAGATGCGCAATGCGCCTGACGGTGGCCCGATCAACTGACATATTCGCTCCGACGCTCGCCCGATCAGCGATCCCGGCCCCTATAGCATCGCGCGCTTTCGCGTTGCAACGCGCACCGCGCGCCTGTGGCGCCCAGTCGCCCGACGTGTTACGGCGCTGGCATGTCATCGCCGCCCATCCCTTTGGAAGCGCTGGCGGCGCTAGTGCCGCCGCGTGCGCGGCTGATCGGGGTTGACCTCGGCACGAAGACGATCGGCCTGGCGCTTTCCGACGTCGAGCGCCGCATCGCGACCCCCCTCCTCACCATCGAGCGCAAGAAATTCACCGCCGACGCGCAGCAACTGATCGCGCAGATCGCGCGATTCGAGGCTTTCGCGCTGGTCGTCGGCCTGCCGCTCAACATGGATGGCGGCGAAGGACCGCGCGCCCAGGCGACGCGCGCGTTCCTGCGAAACTTCAGCGCTGTCAGCGCGACGCCGTTCGCCTTCTGGGACGAGCGCCTGTCGACCGCCGCCGTCAATCGCGCGCTGATCGAACAGGACGTTTCGCGCGCCCGGCGCGCCGCCGTCGTCGATCGGATGGCCGCCGCCTACATCTTGCAAGGCGCCCTTGACCGGCTCGCCTCGATTGGAGCGGCTATCTCACCCATGCCACCGAAAGCCGAACCCTGATTTTTCAAACTATTGAGCGAAAATCGCTGTAAGCACGCAAAACGTGTGTTATGATTGATCGGCAACCAACGCTCCGGTGATGAGAATTGTCGAATGCGGCGGCTCACGGGATGAACACGCGGGCGATCCGGGCAAGGCGCAAGCGCGAAGGGCGCGGTTCGCCGCCGCCGGGCCGCGTCGCCCTGCCGGAGCCGGCCCTCGACGATCCGGGCGACCCGGCGGCCGAGGTGGCGCGCTATATCGCCGACATGACCGCCCAGTTGGCGTCGATGGCGCGCGCCGCCAGGCTGGACCTGCTCGCCTATTTCCTCAGCATGGCCAACGCCGAAAGCGAAGCCAACGCGCGGGCCGACGGCGACAGCAAGCGCGTCTAGTCGCGCTCCCGCGGCGTCGTCAGACTGACCCGGGCGCCGCCCGAATGCTCCAGCCGGCCGGCCAGATCGAGCTCCAGCAGCACGATTCGCACTTCGCTGATCGGGGCTTCGGCGGCGCGCGCCAGTTCGTCGATGGAAATCGGCGAGGGACCAAGCAGGTCGACGATGCGCGCGTGCAAGCCGCGCGGCGGCTCGCTCGCGGCGAGGTCGGACGAACCGCCATCGAGCGCGCCGCCCGGCCCCGCGCCGGGCGACGAATCGCGATCGAAATCGAGAAGCGCCGGTTCGCCCCATAACAGCGCAGCCGCATCGCGCGGCTCCTCGCGCAGAATGGAAAACGGATCGCGCGCGCGCAGCGGCTCAAGCACGCTCAGCACGTCTTCCGGCTTCGCGCAAAGATTGGCGCCCTCGCGCAGCAGGTCGTTGGTCCCCTCGGCGCGCGGATCGAGCGGCGAGCCGGGAACCGCGAAAACCTCCCTGTTCTGCTCCGCGGCGAACCGGGCGGTGATCAGCGAGCCGGAATTGCGCGCGGCTTCGACGATCACGGTCCCCAAAGCCAGGCCCGAGACGACACGGTTGCGCCGCGGGAAGTCGCGGCCGCGCACCTCCCAATCGATCGGCATTTCCGAAATGACCGCGCCCAATTCGGCGATGCGCGCGATCAGCGGCGCCGCTTCCGGCGGATAGGGCCTGGCGTGGCCGCCGGCCAGCACGCCGATCGTCCCGGTCTCCAGCGAAGCGATATGAGCGCGCTGGTCGACGCCGCGCGCCAGGCCCGAGACGATCACATAGCCCGCCGCGCCAAGGCCGCGCGCCAGGCGATCGGTGAACGTCAAACCGGCCGCCGAAGCGTTGCGCGAGCCGACGATCGCCACGGCCGGCTGCTGCAGCGCTTCATCGCGGCCGCGCAGCGCGAGAATCGGCGGCGCCGAATCGATTTGGCGCAGGGCCGGCGGATATTC
>JBEKSH010000307.1:0-4742 GCA_049517235.1 Roseiarcus sp.
GACGATCGAGGAAAATCTGCTGACAGGCGCTTTCACGCGGCGCGACGGCGGCAAGGCGATCGCCCGCGACCTGGAGGCGATCTACAACTACTTTCCTCGTCTCAAGCAGCGCCGCCAATCGTTGGCCGGCTATACGTCGGGCGGCGAGCAGCAGATGTGCGCGATCGGCCGCGCGATGATGTCGCGGCCGGAAATGATCCTGCTTGATGAACCTTCGATGGGACTGGCGCCGCAGGTGGTCGAAGAGATTTTCGAGATCGTCAAGGATCTCAACGGCAAGGAGCGGGTGTCCTTTTTGCTCGCCGAACAGAACGCCAATATCGCGCTGCGCTATGCGACGTCGGGCTATATTCTGGAAAACGGCCGCATCGTGCTCGACGGCGAGGCCGGCGCGTTGCGCGCCAATGAAGACGTGAAGGAATTCTACCTCGGCGTCGCCGGCGCCGACCGACGCTCGTTCCGCGACGTGAAGCATTACAATCGGCGCAAGAGATGGCTGGCTTGAACCGCTTATGGGGCATCGGATGAGCGCTGACGACAAGCTGGAGAGCCGCGATCCGGGCGCCGCCGAGGCGGCGTTGTTCGCCAGTTTGCGCGCGCTTCTGCCGGCGGCCGCGCAAAACGCCCCGGCTCTGGCCCGCCAGCTCGAAGGCGTCGATATCGCCTCGCTGAAATCGCTGGCCGATCTCGCGCGCGTGCCGCTGCTGCGCAAGTCCGAACTCAAAGCCATGCAGGAGGCCGCGCCGCCGTTCGGCGGGCTCGCTGCGACAAAGCCGGGGCTTTTGAAGCGTCTGCTGGTCTCTCCCGGCCCGATTTTCGAGCCGGAAGGCCATGGCGCGGATTGGTGGGGCGCCGCGCGCGCGCTTCATGCGGCGGGGCTCCGCGCCGGCGACATCGTGCTCAATTGTTTCTCTTATCACCTGACGCCGGGCGGCCATGTTATGGAGAGCGGCGCCCATGCGTTGGGCTGCGCGGTCATTCCGGCGGGAACCGGCAATACCGAACAGCAGATCGAGGCGATTCGCCACCTCAGGCCGAACGCTTACTGCGGCACGCCCGATTTCCTGAAGATTCTGATCGACAGGGCGCATGCGGCCGGCAGCGACATTTCGTCAATCAAACTTGCGCTGGTCTCGGGCGCGGCGCTGCCCGCGAGCCTACGCGCGGCGCTGCAATCGCATGGCATAAAGGTGCGGCAAGCTTACGCGACGGCCGACCTCGGCGTGATCGCCTATGAGGCGGACGACGAAGCGGGGGCGCTGCTGGAAGGCATGGTCGTCAACGAGGGGATCATCCTGGAAATCGTGACCCCGGGCGGGGGCGATCCGGTCGCTGCTGGAAAAGTGGGCGAGGTCGTCGTCACCCGCCTCAACGCCGACTATCCGCTGCTGCGCTTTGCGACGGGCGATCTTTCGGCGTTCATCCTGGACGGCGCGACCGCGCGCATCAAAGGCTGGCTGGGGCGCGCCGATCAGACCGCCAAGGTGAAAGGCATGTTCGTCCACCCTTGGCAGGTCCTGGCGGTGGCCAAACGACATCCCGAACTTGGGGTCCTGCGTCTGGTCATTCGCCGCGCCGGCGAGCAGGACGAGATGATCCTGCGCGCCGAGGCCGTTTTGCAAACCGCGGGCTTCATCGAGGCTGTCGCCGCGACATTGCAGAGCGTCACCAAATTGCGCGGCGCGGTGGAGCTGCTGGCGCCCGGAGCCCTGCCTGACGACGGCCGCGTCATCGCCGACGAGAGGCCGGCGGGGTAGATCGATCCTTCGGCGCTTGGTCCCGTTCTCCACGATACGAGCGACTTTCTTCGAGGCGCGCTTTGGTTCGTCTTGTTCGGCGCAACCGGGCGTCGCGTTCGGCGACCGTCATGCCAATGTGTTCCAACAGGCGCGTCGGCAGCTGGGCTAACCGGCTGCGGTCGACCGAGTGATGGGCCATCTCCGTCACAGCGATTGGAATTTGCTTACACATAGCGCCGACGTGATTTCTGTCACGCTCGGCGGATGGTCGCGGTGCGAACTGTCGCCCGCCTCGCGGCGCCGCGCACGATCTTGGCGATCGCAGCTTGATTGGGAACTATTTAACGACTTGTCAATTAACGTCGCAATACGCTTCGTTTTGCACGGCAGGTCGTGAATCAGGTTGGGTTTTCATGTCGTTCATGCTTTCCGGCCTGAAGGGCGAGTACGGCTGGGGGCTGGCGATTGTTGTGGTTGTCGCCGGGCTCGTCTGCCTCGGTCTCAGCGCTCAGGCCCGGACGGACGCGCGCAGAATCTGGGTTCTCGCCTCCGGCGCGGCGCGTGGTCGCGCGATTTGGCCACGCCAATTCGTCGCCGCGTTGGGTCGTCGCGATCGGCGGCGAGCGATGGAAAATTCCAGCGAGGAAGCCCGCCAGCAGAACATCCGCCTGCAAGCCGCCTTGCGACACATGTCGCAAGGCCTTTGCCTGTTCGACGGCCAGCGACGGCTCATTTTCTGCAACGCCCGCTTCGCCGACATGTTCGCCCTCCCGTCGAAGCTGACGCAGCCCGGCGTGACGCTGCGCGAGATCATGGACTACCAGGTCGCCAGCGGCTCCTATCCCGGGAGCGATCCGGACGAATTCGTTCGGGAAATGCTGAGAATCGCCTCCGAAAACAAATCGTTGAAGAGCCTGGTGGAGTTCCGCGACGGGCGCTTCATCGCCGCCTCGCATGAGCCGACGGCGGAAGGCGGTTGGGTTGCAACTTTCGAAGACGTCACCGAGCGCCTGAGGGCCGTGGGCGAGCTGCGCGAAACCCGCGCCGCCATGATCGAGGCGAGAGCGGAGGCAGAGAGAGCGGCTCAACGAGCGCAAGCGGCGCACCAACGGCTGCAGGAAGCTTTCGATCTGATGCCCGAAGGCGTGGTCCTGTTCGATTCGCAAGACAGACACGTCCTTTGGAATCGGCGCTACGCCGAGCTCACGGCCCCGATCGTCGAGCCGCTCGTCGCCGGCATGCGTTTTGAGGATGTGGTTCGCCGGGGGATCGCGCTGGGCCGGTATCCGCAAGCCGCAGGCTGGGAGGAGCAATGGTTGGCGATGCGGCGCGCGCTGCACGCGATGCCGCATTCGAGCCACGAACAGCGCCTGGCGGGCGACCGCTGGCTGCGCATCGAGGAGCGTCGCACCGCCGACGGGGGCTGCCTCGGCGTTCGCATCGACATCACCGAATTGAAGCGTCGCGAGGCGTCTTTCAAGTTGTTGTTCGACAGCAATCCCTTGCCGATGTTGGTCTGCGATCAGGAGACCTTGCGCTTCCTGGCCGTCAATGAAGCGGCGATCAAGCACTATGGCTATTCCCGCGAGGAATTTCTGTCGATGTCGACCCTCGACATCAGACTCCCGGAGGACTGGGAAAGGGTGCGCAAGGCCTTCGGCAAGAATGAAGGGGAATGCGCCACGGGGGAGACCTGGCGCCACCGCAAGAAGGACGGAACCCTGATCGAGGTCGCTGTCCGCAAGCAAAATCTGTCTTACGAGTGCCGCGCGTCGATCCTGCTGGCGGTCATCGACATGACCGAGCAAAGGCGGGCGGAGGAGGAGATCCGCCAGACCCGGATGTTCCTCGACGCAATTATCGAGAATATTCCGGCGAGCATCGTCGTCAAGGACGCGCGCGATTTCAGCTACGTCCTGATCAATCGCGCGGCGGAAGAATTCTACGGGATTTCTCGCGACGAGGTGATCGGGAAAAACGTCTACGAAATCTATCCGAAGGAAACGGCCGACCGCATCGCCGCGAGTTACCGGGTGCTATTTGCCGGGCGCCCGCAGATTTCCGACGAGCACGAGGTCGAGACGCCCGCCAACGGCCTGCGTCTCGTCACGACGAAGAGCCTTCCCGTTTTCGGGGAGAACGGATTGCCGCAATACGTGCTGACCGTCATCGACGACATTACCGAGCGCCGGCGCGCCGAACGACGGGTCGCGCATTTGGCGCATCACGACGCCCTGACCGACCTGCCGAACCGCGCCGCCTTCGCCGCGCTTCTGACCGAGACCATCCAGTAAGCGGCGGCGGTGGGCGGGAGCTTCGCCGTATTGAGCTTGGACCTCGACCACTTCCAGCAGGTCAATGATGTTTTCGGACATGCTTTCGGCGATATGCTGCTGAGCGAGGTGGCGCGGCGCTTGCAGCGCGTTTCGGAACCGGCGCACCTCGCGCGCGCTGGGGGCGACGAGTTCATGCTCATTTCCGCGTTCGGCGATCAGCCGAACACGGCGGCGGCGTTGGCCGACAAACTCCTCATCGCGCTCAGGGACGAATTCGCGATCGATGGGCGCCGGGTGCGGTTGGGCCTCAGCATTGGCGTTGCGGTTTATCCGGCGGACGGCGCCGACCAAGATTTGCTCATCAGCAACGCCGACGCGGCGCTCCACCGGGCCAAAGCCGAGGGGCGCCTCGCCGTGCGCTTCTTCGAAGCCAAGATGGACGAGCGCGCGCGCGAGCGCCACGCCCTGCAGCATGATCTGCGCCTGGCGATCGAGCGCGACGAGTTCGCCCTGCATTACCAACCCCAGGCGAGGATCGACGGAGAGGTGTTCGGGTTCGAGGCGCTGATCCGTTGGCGCCATCCCCAATGGGGCATGGTGCCGCCCGCGACCTTCATCCCGATCGCCGAAGAGCATGGCCTGATCACCCAAATCGGCGAATGGGTGTTGCGGCAAGCCTGCCTCGAAGCGGCTTCCTGGCGCTTCCCGCTGCGCATCGCCGTCAATC
>JBEKSH010000308.1:0-4728 GCA_049517235.1 Roseiarcus sp.
CTTTGCGGTGCAGGACAGCAGGCTAGTTGTCCATCCACCGACAAAAGCGCCACACGCTTGCTGGCTCACCGGCGATTGCCGTCGCTGCCCACCGATCCGGCCGAAGACGTGTGGCCCGGCAAAGAGAGCGGAGCTAAGTCATTGCGCCAAGGCAGTCGTAAGTCGATTCCTGCGCCAACGCCCTTCGCCCTTCGGCTGGGAAGCGATGTCGACGGTAGAGGGGATCGCGCGCATGTTTCATGAGCCGGCATCGCCCTCAAAGCGTCCAAGGGCAGTCAGCTTTACGACGCCATGGGCCGTCCATCAGGGAAAGGTCGGATGAAAACGATGAACAGCAGGATCGATCCGAGCCGAATGGGCGCGCGAGAGCTGCGCGACGAGATCGCCGCCGAGCGTCTCACGGCGGCGGCCGTGGCGCATGCGTGTCTAGCTCGCATCGCCGAGCGCGAACCGCTCGTCGGCGCCTGGGCGCATCTCGACCGGGACAAGGTCCTGGCGGCGGCGCGGGCGCTCGACCTCGCGGCGCGGCGCGGGCCACTCCACGGTGTGCCGATCGGCGTCAAAGATCTGATCGACACGGCCGATTGGCCGACCGAGTACGGTTCGCCGATCTATCGCGGCCACCGGCCTGGCGCCGATGCGGCAGCGGTGGCCTTGGCGCGGGCGGCCGGCGCGCTGGTGCTGGGCAAGACGGTCACCACAGAATTTGCGACCTATCATCCGGGCAAGACCGCAAATCCGCATGACCCGGCGCGCACGCCGGGCGGCTCATCGAGCGGTTCAGCCGCGGCCGTCGCCGACCGCATGGCGCCGCTCGCCCTCGGCACGCAGACCGCGGGATCGGTCATTCGGCCGGCGGCGTTCTGCGGCATAGTCGGCTTCAAGCCGAGTTTCGGCGCGATGCCGCGCGCCGGCATCAAGCTGCTGGCTGACAGCCTCGACACGGTCGGTGTAATGGCCCGCAGCGTCGATGACGCAGCGCTGTTCTTCGCCGTTCTCAGCGGGCGTCCGGAGTTCGATCGGCCAGCGGCACCGTCCGCCCCGATCATCGGTCTGCGCCTGACCCTGGCCGGTGCGCCATCGCCTTCGGACGCAACGCTCAGTCTGATCGAGGCCGCGGCACGGCGGGCCGAGGCGCGCGGCGCCACGCTCCGGCCGCTCCAGCTGCCCGCTGGATTCGAACGGCTGGTCGAGGCGCACAAGACCGTGATGGCCTACGAGGCCGCCGGCGCGCTCGCATATGAGCGGCTCTTCCACCACGCGGCCCTGTCGCCGGCGCTCGCCGCCTTGCTCGACGAAGGGGCGGCAATCGATCCGGCACGTTATGACGCAGCCCGCGAAGACGCGACACGCATTGGCGCCGCGGTCGCCGGGGCCATGGCGGAGCTGGATGCGGTGCTTGCCCCCGCCGCCTTCGATGAGGCGCCGCTTGGTCTCGACGCCACCGGCGATCCCGTATTCTGCCGGCCCTGGACGCTGCTGCAGCTGCCCTGTCTCACCCTGCCGGCCGGCTATGGGCCGCACGACATGCCGATCGGCGCCCAGTTGATCGCCGGACCGCGCGGCGATGCTCGTCTGCTCGCGACCGCCCGGTTTGTCGAGGCGGCCCTGTCATGAGGTCCGCTCACGACCATCTTCGCGCATCGGATCGCCGGCGTCGCGACCTCAGCCAATTGCAGTCTCTCGAAGCGACGCGCCAGCTTCGCCCAGGCCGCGACGGCGACCGGAACGGTCGTAGAGTCCCAACCCCGCGGCATGACGTCACGCCCGGCGAAGCGGTCGGGCGTCCAAGCGACCGGCGAACGACCCGAGGAATTCAGACCGTGCAACTCGGACCCGTCCCAAACGATGGCGAAGGCGTCGCCGCCAATGCCGCATCCGGTCGGCTCCGCCACCGTGAGGGCCGTCGCGGCGGCGACAGCGGCGTCTACGGCATTGCCGCCGCGCGTCAGCATCGCCATGCCAGCCAGCGACGCGAGCGGATGCGAGGTCGCGATCACGTCACGGCCGAACACCGGAGAGCGCGCCGAAGGGTAAGCCGCATCGTAATCGATGGCGCGCATGAATGATTTCAGTTGGACGACCGCGGTAGCCGCCGGGGTATTGTCGCCGGAGACGGCGTTGGCGCACAAATCGGCGTCTGAGTGATCTGCCTGATTTGCCGGGGATTCAACCCGCGCGCCGATGAAACAGCCAAAGCGCCCCGCGCGCCAGGCGCTCACACCGAAGGCCGCGTCGCCTCCCCCGCCCGTCGCGCGGCCAGGTCGGCGAAGCGCTCCCCGGTCTCGACCAGCGCCGCCGCCTCGCCCGTCGCGGCCTCGTAGCGCCGGATGATCACGTCGACGTAGAGCGGATCGAACTCGACGCCGCGGCAGACGCGGCCGACCTTGTCGGCGGCGATCAGGGTTGAGCCCGAGCCGAGGAACAGGTCGAGCACGATGTCGCCGCGGTTGGAAAGATCGAGAAGCGCGTCCTCGAGCATGGCGGTCGGTTTGACGGTCGGGTGGTCCTGCAGACCGCGGCGGGCGTCCGAGCCCAATGACGACGCGCCGGGATAGGTCCATACGTTCGAGCGCCAACGGCCGCGCTTGCCGAGCTCGATATTGTTGACATGCGGGGCGTCGCCTTTCTTGAAGAGGGGCAGCAGCTCGTGTTGAGAGCGATAGAGGCTGCCCATGCCGGCGTTGGTCTTCGCCCAGACGATGAGATTGAGGGGCGTCAGGCCAAACTTGGCGGCCGCGGCGGCGACGGTTGGCGCGCCCCGCCAGTCGATGTAGGTGCCGAAGACGCCGCCATCGCAGAGGTGGGGAAGGGCGGCCTCGATCCAGGCCACGTTGAACCCTAAGAACTGTTCGTCGCTCATCTCGCCCGAGGCCATCGCGAACTCGCGATGGGCGCCGCCGGTGACATGGCCGGCGATCTTCACGTTATAGGGCTCGTCGGTCAGAAGGAGCCGGGCATCGGGATCGCCATGCATGAGAAGGCGTAGGACCGTCGGATCCGTCGCATCGCCGCAGATCAGACGGTGAGGCCCAAGCTGGAACATGTCGCCGGGGCGGGCGATCGCGACAGCACCAGGAACGGGCGCCAGCGGCCCCTGCTCGACCGCCTCCAGCTCGTCGCCAATCACGATCTGGTCGATTTCGTCGGGCGAGAAACCTGAAATCTCGATCGGCGTATCGGTCAGGATCAACTCCTCGAATTCGATTTTGAGCTCGTCAAGGTCCCATTGCCCCTTTTCGCCGAGCCGGTTGACGGCAAGCCTCAGGAGGCGCTGCTCATCCTCCGACAAATGATCGATACGCACGCAGGGCGCGCGGCCGAGGCCCAAGAGCCTCGCCGCCTCGAGCCGGGCCTCGCCGTCCAGGACGACATTGTTTTTGCCGATGAGGACGGGGTTGCAGAAGCCCAGAGCGCTCATCGATGCCGCGACTTCTCGCACATGGGCGGCATCGCGCACGCGGACTTTGCGCGCCGGCGAGCGAAGATCGTCCAGCGGCACATAGGTCAACTCCAGCGGCGGCAGGGCGTCGTTGCGCAACGCGCGCGGCGCCGCGCCGGGGGTCGCCAGCCGCGCGAGCTCTTCGCGCCGGCGCCGGCTCTTGCCCTTCAGCTGGCGCTTCAGGGAACGCCCGAAAGCGAGCGGACTAGGATCGTGTTTGGACACCGTTCTGTCTCCTTGCCTGACACCGCAACCCTCACATGGATTCCGACGTCCTGAGCCCCTCGGGCGAGCGCGCTATTCAAGAAATGGGTTATCGCTGTTTCGATCAATGTAGTTGCCCCCGACGCGGGACGGGGGGCGCTGAGAGCCGACGCGGGTCTGTGGGCGCTCAAAGCCGACCAATCGAAATTCCGGAGCCTTAATGTACTTTCTCGGCTGTTCGCCGCCAGCACGACGGATGAGCCCAGGCGCGGTAATCAGAAACTGGGAGAGCGCGTCCATTTGATCATCGTGTTCGGCGCCGCTCGGAAACGTGATGAATTCCGCGCGGAACGAGGGAATGAAATCTGCGTCGGCTGGAATGAAGACATCGCCTCCTTCGAGAATGGGCACGATAAAATAGAAGCGCTCGTCTTTGGGTTTATTAGACTTGTATGGATTGATGTTCGGAAACCCGTCTGTCACGAGAGTGCGATGGGCCGCGTATCCGGCGCCGTCCGATGTATCGATGACGACGCCATGAGGCCTCTCGGTCTTGATCTTTTGCCGCATCACATTGATGACTTGGTCGTAATCAAGCTGCTGGCGGTAGATATCGAGAATGAAATACTGCTCATTCCAATAGCCGATCGTCATGCAGACGGTGTAATCGCCGCCGTTGGGCGTGCGGGCGATGTCCCAGCTTTGGAATGTGAGCATGCCCATGGGCAGCTGGTCGTACCGCTTGAACCAGGACCACTTGAGAACGCCCCCTCCGTCGGGGAGAGGATCGAGCAGATACTGAGCGCGAAAGTCACGAGAACCCATCGCGCGTTGGCGGCGGCCCAGCTCCGCCGCATCGAGCATCGGCGGGTGCAGAATGTTCCCGGCTGGGCGCTCGAACGTCCAGTCGCCCCATTCGTAGACCTCGTCCTGTTGCGCGATCGCAGGGATAACGAGCCTTTCGTAATCGCCGGTCTCCAGGAGGAGACCAATCGCGTCAAAGAAATGGAGACGCTGGCCAATGATGACCTGAATGGCTTCATTCGCCCGGTTCGTTCGAGTAAAAAATCCCCTATGCAGCC
>JBEKSH010000309.1:0-4720 GCA_049517235.1 Roseiarcus sp.
CGCCGGTGCGCGCGACATGGACGCCGCCGCACAGTTCGACCGAATAGGGGCGCGCGGCGTTGCCGCCCCCCACGCTCGTCCCCAACGAGACGACCCGCACTTCATCGCCGTATTTCTCGCCGAACAGGGCGCGGGCGCCCGACTCCACCGCTTCGTCGACCGCCATCAGGCGCGTCGTCACCGGCTCGTTTTGCAGGACGATCCGGTTGGCGATGTCCTCCACCTCGGCGAGTTCGCCTGCGCTGATCGGCTTGGGATGGGCGATGTCGAAGCGCAGCCGGTCGGGGGCGACCAGCGAGCCCTTTTGCGCGACGTGATCGCCGAGCACCATGCGCAGCGCCTCGTGCAGCAGATGGGTCGCCGAATGGTTGGCGCGGATGGCGAGGCGGCGCGCATGATCGACGCGCAGCTCCAGCGCCATGCCCCGGATGAGTTCGCCGTGCTCGACGACGATCTCATGCACGAAGAGATCGCCGAGCTTCTTGCGCGTGTCGGTCACGCGGGCGCGAAAGCCAGCGCCCAGAATCGTTCCGGTATCGCCGACCTGGCCGCCGGATTCGCCATAGAACGGCGTCTGGTTGAGAATCACCGCGCCTTTGTCGCCGGGGCCGAGGCTGGCGACCTCGGCGCCGTCCTTCAGAATGGCGTAGGCGACTCCTTCGGCGGTCTCGGTCTCGTAGCCGAGGAATTCGGTCGCGCCCAGTTCGTCGCGCAGACGGAACCAGATCGTCTCGGTCGCCGCCTCGCCGGAGCCCGCCCAGGCCTTGCGCGCCTCGGCGCGCTGGCGCTCCATCGCCGCGCCGAAGCCCTCGGAATCGACGCTCAAGTCCCGCGCGCGCAGCGCGTCCTGCGTGAGGTCGAGCGGAAAGCCGTAGGTGTCGTAGAGCTTGAACGCCACTTCGCCCGGCAGCTTGGCGCCGGCGGGGAGATCGCGCGCCTCGTCCTCCAATATCGCCAGGCCCCGCGCGAGCGTCGCGCGAAACCGCTTCTCCTCGAGCTTCAGCGTCTCGGCGATCAGCCCTTCGGCGCGGATCAGTTCGGGATAGGCCTGGCCCATTTCGCGCGCCAGCGCCGGCACCAGGCGCCACATCAGCGGCTCGCGCGTCCCGATCAGCTGGGCGTGGCGCATCGCGCGGCGCATGATGCGGCGCAGCACGTAGCCGCGCCCCTCGTTGGACGGCAGAACGCCGTCGGCGACCAGGAACGACGCGGCGCGCAAATGATCGGCGATCACCCGGTGCGAGATTTTATGCGGGCCGTCGGCGTCGACCCCCGAAGCGTCGGCGCTGGCTCGGATCAGCGCGCGCATCACATCGATGTCGTAATTGTCGTGGACGCCCTGCAGCACCGCCGCGATGCGCTCCAGCCCCATGCCGGTGTCGATCGACGGGCGCGGCAGGTTGACGCGTTCGCCGCCGGGCAGCGTCTCGTATTGCATGAACACGAGGTTCCAGATTTCGATGAAGCGGTCGCCGTCGGCGTCGGGGGAGCCCGGCGGCCCGCCGGGAATATGCTCGCCGTGGTCGTAGAAGATTTCCGAACAGGGGCCGCACGGCCCCATGTCGCCCATTGCCCAGAAATTGTCCGAGGTGGCGATGCGGATGATGCGCGACTCGGGCAGGCCGGCGACGCGCTTCCACAGGTAATAGGCGTCGTCGTCGTCGTGATAGACCGTGACGTAAAGGCGGTCCTTGGGCAGCGCGAATTCCTTGGTGATGAGGTTCCACGCCAGCTCGATCGCCAGTGGCTTGAAATAATCGCCGAACGAAAAATTGCCGAGCATTTCGAAGAAGGTGTGGTGGCGCGCGGTGTAGCCGACGTTGTCGAGGTCGTTGTGCTTGCCCCCCGCCCGCACGCATTTCTGGGCGGTGACGGCGCGCTGATGGGGGCGCTTCTCGACGCCGGTGAACACGTTCTTGAACTGCACCATGCCGGCGTTGGTGAACATCAGCGTCGGGTCGTTGCGCGGCACCAGCGAACTGGAGGCCACGACCTCGTGGCCGTGCTTGTGGAAAAAGCCGATGAAGCTCGACCTGATCTCGTTGACGCCGCTCATGAACCCTCGCCTTGACCCTGCCGTTCCCTTCTAGCGCATGAGCGGGCGAAAGTGGAAGCGGGGCGTGGGCGGGCGGGCGTTGCCCTTCTCCCGCAAGGCGGGAGAAGGTGGCCCGACGAAGTCGGGTCGGATGAGGGCTTCGAAGCTGGGGGCTGCGAAAAAAGAGGGCCTGCGCGCCGAAAGGCCCTCATCCGTCACGCTTCGCGTGACACCTTCTCCCGCGAAGCGGGAGAAGCGAATCCGCGCAGCCCCCTCAGCTCACCCCGAGCTTCTTCTGCAGGCTGGTCGACGAGGTCGTGTACTGGAACAGCAGCTTCTTGTCGGGATAGACGTAGTGGAACGCCTGCTGGGCGGCGAGCGCCGCTTCGTGGAAACCCGACAGGATCAGTTTCAGCTTGCCCGGATAGGTGTTGATGTCGCCGATCGCGAATATTCCCGGCACGTTCGACTCGAATTTCGCGGTGTCGACGGGCACCAGATTCTCGTGCAGGTTGAGGCCCCAGTTGGCGATCGGCCCGAGCTTCATCGTCAGGCCGAAGAACGGCAGCATCGCGTCGCAGGCGATGTCCAACGCGCTGGAATCCTCGCACCGCACGCTGGCGGCGGCCAGCTGGCCGTCCTCGCCCTTCAGCCCGGTCACCTGTCCCAGCACGAAATCCATCTTCTTGTCGGCGACGAGCGCGCGCATCGCATTGACCGAATGGGGCGCCGCGCGGAACGCGTCGCGCCGGTGCAGCAGCGTCACGCGGTCGGCGACCGGTTGCAGGTTGAGCACCCAGTCGAGCGCCGAATCGCCGCCCCCGACGATCAGCACGCGCTTGCCGCGAAACGGCTCGATTTTACGCACGGCGTAGAAGACGCTCCTGCCCTCGTACGCGTCGATGCCGGCGATCGGCGGCTTCTTGGGCTGGAACGAGCCGCCGCCGGCCGCGACGATGACCACCTTCGCCTCGAAAACCTTTTCGCCGTCGGTCCCGACCCGGAAAGCGGGATGTTCGGGCGTGCCCAGCACTTCGAGGCTCTCGACCATCTCATTATAATGAAAGCGCGGACCGAACGGCGCGATCTGCTTGATCAGATTGTCGACGATTCCCTGCCCGGTGATGATCGGGAAGCCGGGAATGTCGTAGATCGGCTTTTCCGGATAGAGTTCGGCGCATTGGCCGCCGGGCTTGGGCAGGATGTCGACGAGCTGGGCCTTGATGTCGAGCAGGCCGAGTTCGAACACCGCGAAAAGGCCGATCGGCCCGGCCCCGACGATGATTGCGTCCGTCTTGATGATCTCGGTCATGGTCCTCAGCCCTGCTTGGCGGGGGTGCTGACCACCAGGCCGTCGAGCGCCGGCGCCACCTTGATCTGGCAGGACAGGCGCGAACTCGGCCGCACCTCGAACGCGAAATCGAGCATGTCCTCTTCCATCTGCGACGGTTTTCCGACGATTTCGGTCCATTCTGGCGCGACATAGACGTGGCAGGTGGCGCAAGCGCAGGCGCCGCCGCATTCCGCCTCGATCTCGGGAACGCTGTTGCGCAGCGCGGTCTCCATGACGGTCGATCCCTCCTGCGCCTCGACCGTTCTCGAAGTTCCCTTGGAATCGATGTAAGTGACGTGGATCATGGAGCACGCTTCTTCCTGTCGTGGGCTGGCGAATGCTTTAGATCGGCCGCGGGTCGCGGCGCCGGCGCCTTCATAAGGCCTCAGGCGGCGCAGCGAAAGGCCGATGTCGCGCGGGTCGGCGGCGCCCAGCTCAGCCGTCCGACCGGCCGAGCCGCCGGGCGATCGCCGCCCTTGCCCGGGCCACCGCCTCGACGAGGTCGCCGAGCGCCGCGCCGGGCGATCCCGCCGCGCAGGCCGTTTCGTAGACCTGCGCAGCGCGCGCCACCTCGCCGGCGCCGATCGCCAGCGCCGAGCCTCTCAAAGTATGGGCGAGATCGCCGCGCGATTTGGCGTCGCCGGCGCCCGGCGCGGTCAGTTGCGCGGTGATTCGCGCCGCCTGATTTTCGAAAAGCGCGAGCAGTTCCGCTTCGAGCGCTTGATCGCCCAGGGTCTGGCGGGCTAGATGCGCCAGGTCGATGACGGGCGCGTCGCAATCGGGCGCGGCGGGCCGCTCAGAGGCGGAAAGTTCCGTTTTATTGCAATGGCTTGGAACGTCTGCGGCCATCGGCCATGCTTCCCGGATCGGCGCGCCGCGGCCCGGCCCGCCGGCGCTTTCGCCAAGCGAGTTTCGCGCCCGCATTGGACGGGCCTTATGGTCAGCGTTTACAGTAACTGAACCGTTAACGACGTTTGGAGGATGAGAATCCTCATATGTTTCAATCTTGAGCCGCGGCCTGTAGGATGAGATTGGTTAATTGGCAGGCGCGAACCCCTCGGAGGCCGAAGAGGGGCCAGCGTAACGTCGGCGGCGCGACAGGCAATCCGTCGGCGTTCAGATCAGTGGGATGAGGCGGACGCGATGGCGACACAGAACAAGGCTCAGGATCCGCTCGCGGCGGCGATGTCGGCGATTGAAGACGCCCTGAACCTGCCGCACGAGGACGCCCTCCTCGACACCTCACGGGCGCTCCCGAGCGCGCCGCCGGCGCCCGCGCCGGCCAAGCCTTCGCCGCTGCCCGGCGCCGCGTTCGAGCCGAAGCCGGCGGCGCCGGCGCCCGCCGCCTTGCA
>JBEKSH010000310.1:0-4708 GCA_049517235.1 Roseiarcus sp.
TACACCGACGAGATCTTCGGCCCGGTGCTGTGCATCGTTCGGGCGCATGACTACGAAGACGCTCTGCGTTTGCCCACCGAACACGAATACGGCAACGGTGTGGCGGTTTTCACCCGCGACGGTGACGCCGCCCGCGACTTCGTGTCCCGCGTGCAGGTGGGCATGGTCGGCGTCAACGTACCGATCCCGGTGCCGGTGGCCTACCACACCTTCGGCGGCTGGAAGCGTTCGGGCTTCGGCGATCTCAACCAGCACGGGCCCGATTCGATCCGCTTCTACACCAAGACCAAGACCGTCACCTCGCGGTGGCCGTCGGGGGTGAAGGACGGCGCGAACTTCAATATTCCGACGATGGGGTGAAGCGCGGCGCGTGACGCGACGCTGCGGAGAATCACGGAATGTTTTCGCTCAACGCCGACCATCTCGCCGTGCGGGAAATGGCCAAGGCCTTCGCCGACGAACGCATCGCGCCCAACGCGCTCGGCTGGGACGAGGCGCGCCATTTCCCCGTCGACGTGCTGCGCGAAGCCGCCGGACTTGGCATGGCGGCGATTTATGTGCGCGAGGAAAGCGGCGGCTCGGGGCTGACGCGCCTCGACGCTGCGCTGATCTTCGAGGCGCTGGCGACCGGCTGTCCGAGCGTCGCGGCCTATCTGTCGATCCACAATATGGTCGCGTGGATGATCGACCGTTTCGGGTCGCCGGCGCTGCGCGCGAGGTTCCTGGGCAAGCTCGCCAGCATGGAGCATTTGTCGAGCTATTGCCTGACCGAGCCGGGCGCCGGTTCGGACGCGGCGGCGCTGAAAACGCGCGCGCGCCGCGACGGCGAATCCTACGTCCTCGACGGCGTCAAGCAATTCATCTCCGGCGCCGGCGCGGCGGACATCTATCTGGTGATGGCGCGCACTGGCGGGGAGGGGGCCGGCGGCGTGTCGGCCTTCGTCGTCGAAAAGGGAAGCGCGGGCCTTTCGTTCGGCCCCAACGAGCGCAAGATGGGCTGGAACACGCAGCCGACGCGCCAGGTCATCATGGAGGGCGTGCGGGTCCCCGCTGCGAACCTTGTGGGCGCCGAGGGCGAGGGCTTCAAGATCGCGATGGCCGGGCTCGACGGCGGGCGTCTCAACATCGGCGCCTGCGCGCTCGGCGGCGGCGAAGCGGCGCTCGCCAAGGCCCTTGCCTATATGCGCGAGCGCAAGGCGTTCGGGCGCGCGATCCTCGACTTTCAGGCGCTGCAATTTCGTCTCGCCGACATTGCGACCTCGCTGGAGGCGGCGCGTTCGCTGCTATGGCGGGCCGCCAGCGCCTTGGACGCCAAGGCGCCGGACGCGACAAGGCTGTGCGCGATGGCCAAGCGGGTCGCGACGGACGCCGGCTTCAACGCCGCCAACGACGCGCTGCAATTGTTCGGCGGCTATGGCTATCTCGCCGACTATGGCGTCGAGAAAATCGTTCGCGATCTGCGCGTGCATCAGATACTGGAAGGCACCAACGAGATCATGCGGCTGATCGTGGCGCGCGCGCTCATTCAGGGCTGATCGCCGTCGGCCTTCGCATCCGCGCCCCGCCACGGGCGCCATTTCCCGGGAGGAAGGCATGACCGTGATCGCCTTTGTCGGCCTTGGCAATATGGGCGGCCCGATGGCCGCCAATCTCGTAAAGGCGGGCCACCGGGTGGTTGGGTTCGACCTCGTCGAGAAGTTGCGGCGGGATGCGGCGGCTAGTGGGGTCGCAGCCGCCGATTCGGCGCGCGCAGCCGTCGCGGAGGCCGATGTCGTCATCACGATGCTGCCCGCCGGGCACCATGTGATCGACGTCTGGAGCGACATTCTGCCCGCGGCGAAGCCCGGCGCGCTGTTTATCGATTCTTCCACCATCGATGTCGAAAGCGCCCGGCGCGCCCACGAGGCGGCGGCGGCGGCGGCGATGCCCTGCCTCGACGCGCCGGTCTCGGGGGGCGTGGGAGGCGCGACCGCCGGAACCCTCACTTTCATGGCGGGCGGCTCGCAGGCGGCTTTCGCCGCCGGCAAGCCGATCCTCGAGGCGATGGGCAAGCGCATCGTCCATTGCGGCGGCGCCGGCGCCGGGCAGGCGGCGAAGATCTGCAACAACATGATCCTCGGCGCGACGATGATCGCCACCTGCGAGGCGTTTGTGCTCGCCGAAAAACTCGGGCTCTCCGCGCAGGCGCTGTACGACGTCGCCTCGACGTCCTCGGGCCAGTCCTGGTCGCTCACCAGCTATTGCCCGGTTCCGGGTCCCGTGCCGGCCTCGCCCGCCAACAAGGATTACAAGCCGGGGTTCGCCGCCGCGCTGATGCTGAAAGATCTGCGGCTGGCGCAGGAAGCGGCGGCGGGCGCCGGCGCGGCGACGCCGATTGGCGCGCAGGCGGCGCAGCTCTACGCGCTGTTCGCCGCCGCCGGCCACGCGGGGGACGACTTTTCCGGGATCATCAATTTCATTCGCGGCGGCGCCGCCTGATCCTGGCGCCGCTTCACGTCGGCGCGGCGGCGCTTTGATGGACGGCCGCCGCCGCCGTCAGCGCCAACGCGGACTTGCGCAGGCGCCGGAATTCGACGCCCAGGGCGTCATTGGCCGAGGGTCCGGCGAAATAGGCCGGGCCCGACAGATCGGCCGGCGCCTGTTTGTTCGACAGCAGCGCGATCAGCCATTCGCGCGCCTCCCGAAGGCGCGGCCCGACGGTGTGGAAATCCGGGGAGCCGCGAAGCTCGCGAACGAGCAGCCGCGTCGCCGAAAGATGCGCGGCCACGACATAGCCGGCGATCAGCATGTCGGCCATTTCGCTGAGGCCGCGATGCACCGCCCGCGGCTCGCCGCCCATCCTGCCGGCCGAATCGGAAAGCGCGGCGATCGCCTCGATCATGCTCTTGCGCGCCAGGCGATAGTCCTGGCGCGATGCGCCTTCGTCCAGGGCGACCTTGGCGAAGGCGGCGATCGCCGTTCGCAGGCGCGCCGCCAGCCGCGGCGCCTCGTTGAATTCCCAGCGCGGCAGCACATGGCTGAACAACTGGGCGAGCGCCGCGCCGATGATCGTGTCGGCGATGCGCGTCAGAATCGGCGTCGCCTCCGACGGATCGATCAGATGCAGCGACACCAGCGCCATGATCGAGGCGCCGATCGAGGCGACGCGGTAGCGCAGGCGCGCGAAGCTGTGCACGATCGCCAGCCCCAGAGCCTGAACCGCGATCAGCGCGCCGACCGGCAGGCTCGCCACCGCCGCGGCGGCGATCACGCAGCCAATCAGCGTGCCGATGATGCGGTCGTCGCGCCGCTCGCGCGTCAGGCCGTAGCTCGCGCGCATGATCACGACGATGGTCAGCAGAATCCAGTTGCCGTGGCTCGCGCTGCTCAGCGATTGGGCGACCAGCGCCCCGGCGGTCATCGCCAGGGCGAGCCGCGCCGCGAAACGAAACACCGGCGAGTCCGGCGTCAGATGCACGGTCAGCAGCTTGAGATCGAAGGACGGGCGCGCCGTGAAGGCGGAAAGATCGACGTCGGCGATCGAGGCGGCGGCGACCTCGTCGTCGCCAAGCGCGCGCTCCAGGCGCTGGATGTGGCCGAGCGCGTCGCCGATCCGCCTCGTGGTCGCCAGCACGGCGGCCAGCGCCTCCGCGCTCAGTTCGCCGCTCCGCTCGAGCCTTTCGGCCTCGCGCTTCAGGGCGTCGGCGGCGAGCGAATGGTCGGGCGGCAGGCTGGGCGCCGCGTTCGAGAGCAGACCGAGGCTCAGATGCTGGAGGTCGATCGAGGCGGCGCGCAAGGTGACGCCGATGCGCGCCATCAGCGTCGCCGCCGCCTCAGCGCCGCGCAATTGCGCCAGTTCGATATGCGCGGCGACCAGCGCGTCGAGCGCGTCGAGCAGGATGGCGAGCGTCGCCACCAGGCGCAGGCGCGCCTTCGAGGCCGTCGGCCGGTCGAGCAGCAGCACGCGCGCCGCCTGTATCTGATCGGACAACGCGGCCTGCTGGCGGATCACCGCGCCATAGGCCTCGGGCAGGTCGGCGGCGGGATTGTAGAAGGCGGCGACGGCGCGCAGATAGGCGGCGAATTCGCGCAAAGCTTCGCTCGCCATCAGGCGCCGCCCGCCCGCGTCGGTGATCGCGGTCAAGGCGAGGGCGATCGCGATATAGAGGAGGCCGCCGCCGACCAGCACCGCCTCGTTGCGCAGCGTCCCGCCGAGGCTCGCCGCGGGCAGGCCGAGCACGAACACCATCGGGACCAGCGCCTGCATGCTGAGCGCCAGAGCCCAGCGCCCGTAGCCGGTGACGAGGCCGGCGAGGAAGGCGATGGCGCCGATCGCCGGGATCAGCGCGAGTGGGGCGGCGCTGGCGACGAGCTGGATGAGAAACGTCGAGAAAATGGCGATGCCGAAGCCGACCGCCATCAGCAGCGCCTTGCGGCGCAGCGGCGCCGGCTGATCGCTGATGCTCGCCGAGATCGCGCCAAGCGTCGCCGGCTGTCCGGCGGCGAAGCCGAACAGCGCCGAGGCGATCAGGCTCACCGCCATCACCCCCGCCGCGACGCTGACGCCGTTTAGGATGTGCTGGCCGACGAACAGCTTCAGCAGGGCCGGGGAGCGAAGCCAGTGGCGCATGAGAGCGGGCGGGTGCCGATTCGGACGGGGCGGGGACCGCCGGCCATCCTATTCAAGGCGGGGCCAAAAGTCTTGGCGCGCGGCGAGACGAGCGCTTCC
>JBEKSH010000311.1:0-4700 GCA_049517235.1 Roseiarcus sp.
TCGGCCTATGACGCAGGGGTGCTCGTTTCAGAGAGGGAGACTGCCGACTATTACGAATCCGCGGTTTCCTACGGCGGCGCGACGCGCGACGCCAAGGCCGTCGCCAACTGGATCATGGGCGATCTTTCCGCTTTCGCCAATACGCAGGGGTTGTCTGTTGCGCAGACGAGGATTCCCGCCGCATCCATCGCAACGCTCGTCGATCTCATCGGCGAAGGCGTGATCTCCGGCAAGATCGCCAAGGACGTTCTGGCGATCATCATCGCCGAGGATAGAAGCGCGGATCCCCGTTCGATCGTCGAGACGCGCGGCTTGAAGCAGGTCACCGACTCGGGCGCGATCGAGAGCGCCGTCGATGCGATCATCGCCGCCAATCCCGACAAGGTCGCGCAAGCGATCGCCAAGCCGACCCTGCTCGGTTGGTTCGTCGGGCAAGTGATGAAATCGACAGGCGGCAAAGCCAATCCGCAAGCGGTCAACGACATGCTGAAAGACAAACTCGGTCTGCGCTGACGCGAATCGGCGACACGCGAATCAACCGATTCGATGATGGTCACGCTGAAGGCCCGCGGCGATTCGCTGCGCGCAAGACAAATTTATGTATGTCGCGCCCAAGAAAAATTCGATTGCGATTCGACGTCGCAAGTCTGCGTCGCGACAAGCGCGCCGCGCCTCGCAATGCGATTCGCCGCGCACGATCACCGCGTGCGAGCCATCGTCGCCGCAAGCATGCGCCCACGCTCGACCTTGACGAGCAACGCCTAGAGAATCAAGGACGCGCGCTTGCTTCGGCATCGCCTGCGCAAGCCATCGCGCAAGTCGTTTCTCGGCGAGGACTTGCGTGTCTTCGATCGTCGAAGCTTTCGCGCGATCAACATCGCGCATGATCGTCCGATGACGTTTGCGCGCAGCATAATTCGATAGAGAGAGGCTGGAACAGCTTTGTCGCGCGCATGCGCCGCTTGCTCTCGCGCGTAACGAAGCTACTTTCATTTTGTTGATCGTCTGCGAAAGCGAACAAGCGCGGACGACTTGTTTAGAGGGATACATCGACATGGCGAAAGCTGCTGCAAAGAAACCCGCCCGCAAGGCCGCCGCGAAGAAGCCGGCGAAGAAAGGCGCGGCCAAGAAGGCGACGCGCAAGGTCGCCGCCAAGAAGGGCGCGCGCAAGGTTGTGGCCAAGAAGGCGACGCGCAAGGTCGCCGCCAAGAAGGGCGCTCGCAAGGTCGCCGCGAAGAAGGGCGCTGCGAAGAAAGCCGCCGCGCCGAAAAGGGCCCCGGTCAAGCGCAAGAAAGTCGCGCCAGCCCCGGTCACGCCTCCCCCCGCTCCGACGAACTGACGCCGCCGAAACCATTCGCGCATCGCCAGATCAAGCGCACGCCCGATGATTGACCGGCGTCGCGCTAGATGAAGCTGCGGCCGCCAGCATTGTGCTCGCGGCCGAGCAGCGGGGGGCTGGCGGTTCGTCGCGACAAGAGAACTGCCGGGCCGCGGCGAGAAAACGCCGCCGCTCGGAGCGCGTGATCGACCGATCGGCGTTTCGCGATGTGGGGACGCGACCGGAGAGACCGGTCGCTGCCTGCCGCGTCGCCGCTGGCCTCAGAGGCTAAGCCAGGCCGATCGCCGACAGGCCGATCCGTCGGCTCAGTCGCCTTCCGAGATGCGCCTTCCTCCGATATGCTCGACCGATCGATGAGCGAGCGGCCGACGCGGCGCGACGCAGCGGATCGGCTGGCAGCCGCAGGAGAAGAGCGCCCCGATGTCTCAGTCAACCGACCCGATACAGCTCTATTACTGGCCGACGCCGAACGGCTGGAAGATCTCCATCATGCTCGAGGAATGCGGTCTTCCCTACAACGTGCGGCTCGTCAATATCGGCCGGGGCGAGCAGTTCACGCCGGAATTCCTGGCGATCGCGCCCAATAACCGGATCCCGGCGATCGTCGATCCGAACGGGCCCGACGGCAAGCCGATCTCGATCTTCGAATCGGGAGCGATCCTGCAATATCTCTCGCGCAAAACTGGGCGTTTTGGCGGCGCCGGCGAGCGCGAGCGGGTCGGCGTCGAGGAATGGCTGTTCTGGCAGGTCGGCGGCCTCGGCCCGATGGAGGGCCAGGCCAATCATTTCCGCAACTATGCGGCCGATAAGATCCGCTACGCGATCGATCGCTACACCGACGAGGTCAACCGCCTGTTCGGCGTGATGAACAAGCGCCTCGAGCACAACGAATATCTCGCCGGGAATTATTCGATCGCCGACATGGCCTGCGTCGGCTGGGCCAAGTTATGGGAAAGAATGGGCCAGGACATCGGCGAGTTTCCGCATCTGGCGCGCTGGCTCGATCGCGTGCTGGCGCGGCCGGCGGTGCAAAAGGGAATCGCGGTCGCCGCCGAGGCGCGGCGCAATGTCGATCTGTCCAGGGACGAGGAAGCGCGCAAGGTGCTTTTTGGCCAGCGCGCGCGCTGAAGGGCCCGTCCTCGCGTCCCCTCACTCGCTCTTGGCGAACAATTCGCGCCCGATCAGCATGCGCCTGATCTCGCTGGTGCCGGCGCCGATCTCGTAGAGCTTGGCGTCGCGCAGCAGGCGGCCGGTGGGATAGTCGTTGACATAGCCATTGCCGCCCAGAAGCTGCATCGCGTCGAGCGCGACCTGGGTGGCGCGCTCGGCGGCGTAGAGGATGGCGCCGGCCGAGTCCTCGCGCGTCGTCTCGCCGCGGTCGCAGGCCTTGGCGACCGCATAGACATAGGCGCGCGCGGCGTTCATCGTCACATACATGTCGGCGAGCTTGCCTTGCACGAGCTGGAACGAACCGATCGGCGCGCCGAACTGCCGGCGATGATGGACATAGGGCAGCGCCACGTCCATCGCCGCCTGCATGATGCCGAGCGGCCCGGCGGCGAGCACCACCCGCTCGTAGTCGAGGCCCGACATCAGCACATTGACGCCGCGCCCGAGCGCGCCGAGCAGGTTCTCCTCCGGGACTTCGCAATCCTCGAAGATCAGCTCGGACGTGTCGGAGCCGCGCATGCCGACCTTGTCGAGCTTGGCGCCGTTGGAAAAGCCCTTCATGCCGCGCTCGACGATGAAGGCGCTGATGCCGCGCGGCCCCGCCGAGGGGTCGGTCTTGGCGTAGACCACCAGCGTGTCGGCTTCCGGGCCGTTGGTGATCCACATTTTCGCGCCATTGATCACGAAGCGGTCGCCGCGCCGTTCGGCGCGCGTGGTCATCGAGACGACGTCCGAGCCGGCGTTTGGCTCCGACATCGCGAGCGCGCCGACGTGCTCGCCGGAAATCAGCTTGGGCAGGTAGCGGCGCTTCTGTTCGTCGCTGGCGTTGCGCGTCAGTTGATTGACGCAGAGGTTGGAATGCGCGCCGTAGGAAAGGCCGACCGAGGCGGAGGCGCGCGAGACTTCCTCGATCGCCACGCAATGTTCGAGATAGCCGAGGCCGAGCCCGCCGTATTCCTCCGGCGCGGTGATGCCATGCAGGCCGAGCGCGCCCATCTTCGGCCAGAGATCGCGCGGAAACAGATTGTCGCGATCGATCTGCGCCGCGCGGGGGGCGATTTCAGCCTCGGCGAATTCGCGCGTCGATTCACGGATCATTTCGGCGCTCTCGCCGAGGTCGAAATTGAACGGGCGGGGGGCGTTGGGGATCATGGGGTCCACCGGTCTGGCTCGATTGGTTCTCGCGCAATGTAAAGGCGGATTGGCGCGGCTCCAAGCATTTCGCGGGAGGATTTGTCGGTCGGCCGACCGGCGTGATACGGGAAGCCGCCATGAGAATCTTCGTACTGACCGGCGCGGGCGTCTCGGCTGAAAGCGGGCTCGGGACCTTTCGCAACAAGGACGGAACCGGCCTGTGGGCGCGGTTCGACCCGATGCGGCTCGCGACGCCAGAGGCTTTCGCGCGCGATCCCGCCGAGGTCCACGCCTTTTATAATGCGCGGCGCAGGAACCTGATCGGGGCCGCCCCGAATGCGGCGCATTTGGCGCTCGCTCGGCTCGAAGCCGGATTGGCGGCGCACGGCGACGAACTGACGCTGGTCACCCAGAACATCGACGACCTGCACGAGCGCGCGGGCTCGCGGGGCGTCATCCACATGCACGGCGAGTTGTTGAAGGCGCGCTGCGCCCTGTGCGAAGCCGTGTCGATCCGGCGCGACGATATTGAAGTCGACAGCGACTGCGCCGACTGCCGGCGCAACGGCGGGTTGCGCCCGCACGTCGTCTGGTTTGGCGAGATTCCGCTCGAAATGGATGCGATCCACCTCGCCCTGGCGCGGGCCGATCTGTTTGTTGCGATCGGCACGTCGGGCGCGGTCTATCCGGCGGCGGGGTTTGTCGCGATCGCCCGGCAAGGCGGCGTCGCGACCTGCGAGATCAATCTGGAGCCGTCCGACAATGCCGCTCTCTTCGATGAGCAACGCTATGGGCGCGCGGGCGAAGCGGTTCCCGCCTGGGTGGAGGAAGTCCTCGCGAACGCGCACGCGAGCGCGGCGGACAGAGTTACGTCGGAAAGCGGCGCGCCGTGATTTTGCAATCGAAGGCGAGGCGGGCGGCGACATGGGGCGCCTCACCCGATCGCCTCCACGGCGGCGATCGCGGTCATGTTGACGATGCCGCGCGCGGTCACCGACGGCGTCAATATATGCGCGGGCTTGGCCGGGCCGATCAAGATCGGGCCGACCGGCAGGGC
>JBEKSH010000312.1:0-4684 GCA_049517235.1 Roseiarcus sp.
TTGCAGAGCGAGAACGGCATGCTCGGCATGGGGCCGTTCCCCTTCGAAGGCGAGGAGGACGCCGACCTGATCAACGCCGGCAAGCAGACGATCACCGAATTGCCGACGACGAGCTATTTTTCGAGCGCCGATTCCTTCGCGATGATCCGCGGCGGCCATATTGATCTGGCGATCCTGGGGGCGATGCAAGTCGCCGAGAACGGCGATCTCGCCAATTGGATGATCCCCGGCAAAATGGTCAAGGGAATGGGCGGCGCGATGGACCTCGTCGCCGGGGTCAAGCGGGTGGTCGTGGTGATGGAGCATACGGCGAAGGACGGGCCCAAGCTTCTGCACAAGTGCGATCTGCCGCTGACCGGCGCGCATGTCGTCGATCTCGTCATCACCGATCTTGGCGTCTTCACCATCGACAAAGAGGGCAGGCACGGCATGACGCTTGTCGAACTCGCCGATGGCGCGAGCCTCGACGAGATCGCGTCGAAGACCGAAGCGAACTACAACGTGGCGCTGGCGTAGCATCCTTCGGCCGCGTTTCCTCACGGATTGAGGAAGCGGGCCTAGGCAGGATTTCGGAACAGTGCCGCGCGGTTTTCCGTAAAAATCCTGCTTATTCAATGACTCTAAGCAGACATTCGTTGGCTGGCCAACGAATGTCCGCCTAGGCCAGGGCTTTCTTCATCAGCCGGCGCAGGCGCGCCGAGAAGGCGGCGGCGTCATTCGGCGCCTCGCCCTCCGCCAGCCGGGCCTCGTCGTACAGCAGCCACGCCGAATCCTCGATCAATGATTTGTCGGCGTCGGCCGGCAGGCGGCGCGCGAGCGAAGCGATCAACGGATGGCCCGCGTTGACTTCCAGAATGGGTTTGCTGCGCTCGCCCACGCGGCCGTGGGTGGCGAGCATTTTTTCGAGCTGCCGGTCGGGACCGAACTCCGGCGCGACTAGGCAGGCCACGCTGTCGGTCAGGCGGTCGGAAGCGCGCACGTCCACAACCTGGTCGCCAAGCGTCTGCTTGAAAAAGGCGAACAAGGTCGCGACGGCGGGCGTCGTCTCGCCCGGCGGCGGCTTGCCGCCCTCGACAAGGGGGATCGCCTTGATGTCCGCGGCGCCCTGCGTCACCGACTTGAAGGGTTTGCCGTCGTATCCCGCCGCGGTCGAAACCCAGAACGCGTCAACCGGGTCGGAGAGCAGCACAACCTCGACGCCGCGCGCGCGAAAACCCTCCAGCTGCGGGCTCGCCGCGAGCCGCTTGGGGTCGTCGCCGGTCAAGTAAAAGATCGCGGTCTGGTTTTCCTTGAGCGCGCCGACATAATCGGCGAGCGTTCTTCCTCCTTCCGCATGCGCGGAAGTGGCGAAGCGCGCCATCTTGAACAGCGCGTCGCGCCGTTCGGGGTCTTCATAGAGGCCTTCCTTGAGGACGGCCCCGAAATTCTCCCAGACTTTCGCGAATTTCTCCGGTTCGTTCTCTGCGAGCTTGGCGAGCTCCTGCACGATGCGATTGGTCACGCCCTTGCGGATCGCGGCGAAGACGGCGCTCTGCTGGATCATTTCGCGCGAGACGTTGAGCGGCAGATCGACGCTGTCGACCACCAGGCGCACGAAGCGCAGCCAACCCGGCAACAGGTCGGCGTCCTGGCTGATCAGAACGCGCCGGACATAGAGCTTGTTGCGGCCCTTGCGCGCGGGATCGAACAAATCGAGCGGGCGCGATCCCGGAACAAAAGCCAGCGCCGTATATTCGTGGCGTCCCTCGGCGCGCCAGTGCGCGGTGAGCGCCGGCTCGTCATATTGGCCCGACAGGCCGCGATAGAATTCGGCATAGTCTTCGGGCGCGACGTCGGATTTGGACTTGGCCCAGATCGCCGCGCCGTCGGCAATGCGGCGCGGCTCGGCGCCCGGCTTTTCGATGAGATCGATCGGCACGGCGACCGCGCCGGAATGCTCACGCACGATCCGCTCCAGGCGATGCGGCTCGGTGTAGTCCGTCGAGGCGTCGTTGAGATGCAGAATGACCCGCGCGCCGCGAAGGGGCGCGCGATCGAGCGGCAGCGGCGCGATCGTATAGGCGCCCTTGCCGTCGGACGACCACGACCACGCCTCCGCCGCGCCGGCGCGCCGTGTCTCGACGACAACCTGGTCGGCGACCATGAAAGCCGAATAAAAGCCGATGCCGAATTGGCCGATGAGATTGCCGGCGCCTTCCCTGGTCTTGTCGTCCGCGCTCATTTTCTCGAGAAACGCGCGCGTGCCCGAACTGGCGATCGTGCCGAGCGCCGCGACCAACTCCTCACGGTCCATGCCGATCCCGTTGTCGGCGAAAGTCAGCGTCTTTTCATCCGGATCCACGGCGATGGCGATCGCGAAAGGGCCGCCCTCGACAAGCTCAGGCTTGGCGAGCGCCTGGTAGCGCAATTTCTCGCAGGCGTCCGCCGCGTTGGAGACGAGTTCGCGCACGAAAATGTCGCGATCGGAATAAACCGAATGAACCATCAGGTGCAGCAGGCGCGAAACATCCGCCTCGAAATTCTGCGTCCTGGCCTGCTCGGCGGTTTCAGTGTCGGATTGAACGTCGGTCGTCACATGCCCCTCGCCGCGATTGATGAAACGCGCGCGGCGCCCGTCCTTGGCGCGCCGGCAGCCTTCATATCGCGGGAACGACCTGATGTTTCAAGTCGGTCGCCGCCAGACGGATTCTCAAAAAAAAAGCGGACCGGCTGGGAGGGGTCCCGCCGGTCCGCTGGCCTGCGTGGCAAAGCTCCGATCCAACTTGCCGCTCGGGGGCTGGGGGGCTGAAAAACCGAGCTGACTGTCGAACCGATCCATCGCGGCTAGGACTCCAACCTGCTCCCGCGATGCGGCGCCCGCTTGACCACAAGCGGGCGAAACTGTGACATTTCTCACGATTCCGCGAGGGCCGCCCCAAGGCGAGAACAAGCGCGCGGCCTCAAGGCTCGCGTCAACTCAGGGCGCGGCGGGCGGGGTCGGAACGGAAGCTGGCTCGGCCGTCTCGTTCTTCGGAACCGGTTTGCCGGGGGCCGCGACGAGAGCGGCTTTGGTCTTCGGTTTGCTGCGATCCGCGACCCTCGTCGCCGGCGGCTTCGCCGCGGGCTGAACGGGGGTCTTCGCCGTGACCGGCTTCACCCCTGGGGGCACGGCGCTGTGCAGCGCAACCGGCGCGGTGAGCGGCGGCGTCTCATTCGGGTCGAGTGTCGGCGGTTTGTCGATGGGCGCAAAGGCGCTGGCCTCGGGAGGCGTCGCCGGGCTTGCGCTCGCCGGGGTTGCGCCGTCAGCCGGGCGCGCCGCCGCGACGGGGCCCGTCCAGCCGGGCTTGGGGCCGACGAATACCGGCACTGCGTCGAAATGGGGAGGCGCCATCGCGGCGAGCGCCAGGGGCGTTACCGCCGCTGGGGGTGCCGCCGCGTACATGGAGGCGCCGCGGGCGCCGCTCTTGCCGCTGTCCAAGGCGATTGGCGTGGTCAATTCCTCTTCCTCGCCGGCGGCGATCGCCGCTCGGCCGCGCCGCGAGCAGATTTCCTGATGCATGTCCGGCGCCGCGCCGACGCCCGGCGAGGGCAGATTTTCGAGCGGACCGCGGCCGCCGCCCCACTGATTGAAAGCCTTGTCGAACAAGGCCGCCGCCTCGGCGGTGCGCTCCCTGGCCGATGGCGAGCCGAGAACCACGGCGATCAGGCGCCGGCCGCCGTGGGTCGCGCTCGCCACTACATTGAAGCCGGCCGCGCAGGTGAAGCCCGTCTTCATGCCGTCCGCGCCGGGATAACGGCCGATCAGGCCGTTATGCGTCCGGATGATCTGATCGCCGAGCTGCAACGCGCCGATGCCGAACAGGTCGCTATGTTCGGGGAATTCCTTGAGCAGCGCGCGGCCAATGACCGCCATGTCGCGCGCCGAGGACACCTGACGGGCGTCGGGCAGGCCGTTCGGATTGACGAAATGCGATTCCCTGAGTCCGAGGCGCGCCGCGGCGGCGTTCATCTCATCGGCAAACGCCTCCACGGAACCCGAAACGCCCTCCGCCACGGTCACCGCGACATCGTTGGGCGACTTGACCATCAGCATCTTGAGCGCATTGTCGAGCGTCACCTCGACGCCGGGCTTGAAGCCCATTTTCGAAGCCGGCATATTGGCGGCGCGCGCGGACACGACAAACGGCGTGTCCATGGCGACGCGCCCGTCGCGCACGGCGTGCAAAGCGACGTAGACGGTCATCAGCTTGGTGAGGGAAGCGGGATACCAATTGGCGGTCGACTGGCTTTCGCTCAGCACCTGGCCGCTATCGACATCGATGACCAGCGTGGGATTGGCCGAGGCCCGACTTGCGGCCATCGCCAGCGCCAGCGCCAATGCGCCAAGCGTGGCGCCTCGCGTCAGGCCAGATCGCATTGTTCAAGCCTCGCTCATCAGGCGCATCCGACAACGCCAAGCCCCCGCTTCGCCATTGGTCCAGGACGACGACGCCCCGTGCTGTGTTAAGGGCAAGCATCGCCGGCGTAAAGCACAAAGAAAGAGGCGGTCGACGCCCTTCGCTCGCGGCTCACCCAGAATTGATTGGCGCGCGGCGCGTGGGCAAACTAGCTAGTAGCTTTCGGGGAACCGGCAGGAGTTTGCGTAATGTTCGCCTTGCGCGCGGGAGCGATCATGATTGGGGCGCTCGCCTCGCTGACGACGCCG
>JBEKSH010000313.1:0-9030 GCA_049517235.1 Roseiarcus sp.
ATGTATCGCAGTCTTTTTTCGGTCGCCGCGTTCACGCTGCTGTCGCGCCTGACCGGCTTTGGCCGCGATCTCGCGCTCGCCGCCATATTGGGCGCGGGCGTGGTCAACGACGCGTTCGTCGTCGCCTTCAGGCTGCCCAACCAGTTTCGCGCGATCTTCGGCGAGGGCGCCTTCAACACCGCCTATGTGCCCTCCTATTCGCGCGTGCTGGCGACGGAGGGCGCCGACGAGGCCAAGCATTTTTCAAGCCAGATATTCACGCTGCTGCTCGCCTCGCAGCTTGTGCTGCTCGCGCTCGCCTTCGCCTTCACGCCGTGGTTCGTCGAGCTGATGGCGCCGGGCTTTCAGGCCGATCCCGACAAGTTCGCGCTGGCGGTGCGGATGACCCGGATCACCTTTCCTTATCTGATGTTCCTCACGCTGGTGACGCTGCATTCCGGCACGTTGAACGCTCATGGGCGATTCGCCGCCGCCGCTTTCGCGCCCGTCCTGCTGAATGTCGCGATCGTCGGATTCCTGGGCGTCGCCTATCTCTTCCCCAACGCCGGCGAGGCGGCGAGCTGGGGCGTCGTCGTCTCTGGCGCGGCGCAATTGGCGCTGGTGGCGGGCGCGGCCCGCCGCCAAGGCCTGCTGGAAACGCTGGCCTGGCCGAACCTGAGCGCCGACGTGCGCCAGTTCTTCCGCGCGCTGGCGCCCGCGATCATCGGTTCGGCCGGCGTGCAGATCGCCATTTTCGCCGATACGATCATCGCCTCGCTGCTGCCCACCGGCGTCGTTTCGTCGATTTATTACGCCGAGCGCCTTTACCAGTTGCCGATCGGCGTCATCGGCGTCGCGGCGGGGACCGTGTTGCTGCCGGAGATGAGCCGCCGTCTGGCGGGCGGCGACGCCCGCGGCGCTTTTCTCGCGCAAAACCGCACGATGGCGATCACATTGGCTTTGTCGGCGCCTTTCTGCGTCGCCTTCCTGATGATTCCCGAGATCGTGACGCGGGCCGCGTTCCTGCGCGGCGCATTCAACGTCGAGGCGGCGGCCAATTCAGCCGCGGTCCTGGCCGCCTATGGGCTCGGGCTGATGCCGATCGTGCTCATCCGCTCGGCGGTGGCGAGCTTCCAGGCGCGCGGCGACACGGCGACGCCAATGGTCATTTCGCTCGCCGCCATCGCCGTCAATGTCGCGCTGAAAGTGGCGCTCTACCGGACCTACGGCGCCGTCGGCCTGGCGTTCGCCACGGCGGTCGGCGCATGGGTCAATCTTGGCGGCCTGACGGCGTTGGCGTTGCGGCGCGGATGGATGCGGCCGGACCTCGGCCTGGCCGAGGTCGCCGCCGTGGCGTTTTGCGCGAGCGGCCTGCTTGCGCTGGCCGTTGCGCTAAGCGAGGCGCCGGCCCTCGCCTGGGCGCAGGGTCTCGCCTATTTGCGCAACGAGGCGCAGCTTGCCGCCGTCGGCGCGATCGGCGGCGTCGTCTACGCCGCCGTTCTCGTCGCGGGCCTGACAGCTCTTGGGGTGAGCTTCAGGAGACGCAAGACTTGAGCCCGCGCTCGGGTTCGGCCCTTCAAAACTCGCCTTCGGGGGGACCATACCCGCCGTTGGAGGCGCCATAGGCGCCTCCGCGATACGGGCTGGCGCCGTATGAGCTGTTGATGACGCCTTGATCCGTTACCACTGCCCAGCCGGCTCCGCTTCTTTCGATGCGCTCGACGCGGCCGGCTCCGGGCAGCGTATCGCCCGGCCCGATCTGGCGATAGCCATAGGGCCCGGCGACGATCGCCATCCCGTCATGGACTTCGCGAACGGTCCAGCCGCGAATAGGCGGGCGCGCCAGGGCGATCGAGCCCGTCGTCTCCTTCGAGACGCCCGGCCCAACCGCCGGCGCCGACGGCGACGCCAGCGCCGCCGACGGTTTGGGCGGAGGGGCGGCGGGAGCGGTTTGCGGCGGCGCAATCGAGGCGACGGCGGGCGCCGCGAGCTTCTTTTCAAGCTTTTCGAGCCGGGCGGCGAAATCGGCGTTATGCGCCGCCGCGTCATGGTCGACGCGCTCGCCAAGCTTCTCGATGCGCGAGTCCTGGTCGTGTTCGAGGCGATCGAAGCGCGCGCTCAACTGCGCGAGCGTCGAATTGACGTCGCGCGCGCCGGCGAAGCCGCTCTTGACCTCGGCCGCCGTCTTGCGCAGGTCGGCGACCTCGTCGCGCCTGACCGCCTCCAGCGCGCCGATCCGCGCTTTGAGCGTCTTGACGGTCTCCTCGATATTCTGGGTTTCGACATTCTGCGCTTCGAGCGAATGAGCCTGCTGATTCCCATAGGAGATCGAAGAGGCCGTGATGACGCCGGCCAGCGCCAGAGCCGCCGCCATCCCACCATACTGGAAGCGCCTGTCGAACGCGGCGCGCCAGAACTCGCCGCCGTTTGGCCGCGGCGGCGCCTCGGAGCGCTGAAGCGCAATGAACGGGATGAGGCTGCCGATTGTCGGCCGGACCTCGGATTTGACTTCGGGGACAGGCTTCGGCTCCTGCGGCGCCGCTGCGGCGTGCGCCGCCGCCGGGGCGCTGTCGATCCTCGCCTCGGATATGGCTTCAACCGATTGCTCGGGCGCGGCGTTCGACGCCGTCGTTTCGGCGGCCGGATCGACGCCCGCCGAATGCGCGGGCTCCTCGATCGGGGCCGCCGGTTCGGCGGGTGGATTTGCATGGACGCTATCGTTTGAATCTTGCGTGGAATTCATGGCGGCGGTCCAACCTGGTTAACCGATTTTCGCCATTGTCCGCGCCAGCGATTAACGAATCGTTGACCAAACGGCGCCCGCGCGCCAAATCGGCCAATGCCGGATCGCCCAAGGCGCCCCCGCCGCTCGATCTCTTCGGAGCGCTGGCGCGATGCCGACGGCATGCTAGAGTGCCGCCGCAATCGGCCGTCGCCCGAGGCGCGCCGCCGAACCACAATGGATATTGGGGACCGAATCGATGAAGCCGACGAAATTTGGCGTGGGGCAGGCGGTCAAGCGCGTGGAGGACGTGCGTTTCGTCACCGGCCGCGGCAATTACACGTCCGACTATGCGCCGGAGGGCGCGCTGCACGCCGTTTTCCTGCGCAGCCCGCACGCCCACGCGGCATTTTCATTCGGCGATCTCGAGGCGGCGCGCGCCATGCCCGGCGTCAAGTCGGTCTATGTCGCCGCCGATTTCGGTCAACTCGGCGATCTGCCATGCGTGGCGCCAATACCCAATTCCGATAAGTCGATGACGCCGCTCAAACCCTATCCCGTGCTGGCCAAGGGCGCCGCGCACCACGTGGGCGACATGGTCGCCATGGTGGTCGCCGAAACGCAGAGCGAGGCGCGCGACGCCGTCGAGGCCCTTGACGTCGAGTGGAGCGCGCTTCCCGCCGCCGTCGACATGGAAGCCGCCATCGGGAAGGACGCTCCGCAAGTGTTTGCCGGGGCGCCTGGCAATATCGCTTATGACGCGCATATCGGGGACAAGGCGAAGACCGACGCCGTCTTCGCCAGCGCGCCGCATGTGGTGAGTCTGACAGTCGTCAATCAGCGCGTGGTCGCCAATTATATGGAGCCGCGCAGCGCGGTGGGCGAATACGATCCCGCGTCCGGGCGCTGCACGCTCCATGTCGGCAGCCAGGGCGTGCACGGACTGCGGGACATCGTCGCGGGCCTGATTCTCAAGATCCCGCCGAAGGAATTGCGGGTCGTCACCAAGGATGTCGGCGGCGGCTTTGGCACCAAGAGCTGGGTGTATCGCGAATATCCCCTGGTCATCGAAGCCGCCAGGCGGCTGGGGCGTCCGGTTTGCTGGCGGGCGGATCGCTCCGAGCATTTTCTGGGCGACACGCAGGGACGCGACAATCTGACGAAGGCCGAAATGGCCCTCGACGCGGACGGCCGGTTCCTCGCGCTGCGGATCGACATACTCGGCAATCTCGGCGCCTATCTTTCGCTGGTCGCTCCTTACATCCCCTGGCTCGGCGCGACGATGGCGACCGGCCCCTACGATATCGGGACGCTGCACGCGCGGGTGCGCGCCGTCTACACGCATACCGTCCCGGTCGACGCTTATCGCGGCGCCGGCAGGCCCGAGGCGGCCTATGTTCTGGAGCGCCTGGTCGATCAATGCGCGCGGGCGCTAAAAATCGCGCCGGAGGAAATTCGCGCGCGCAATTTCGTCAAGCCGTCGCAGATGCCTTACCGCACGCCGACCCAGCGCACCTACGACGTCGGCGATTTCGAGGGCGCGATGCGCGCCTCCCTGGCCAGGGCCGATTACGCCGGATTCGAAGCGCGCGCCGCGGCGGCCAGGAAGCGTGGATTCATAAGAGGCATAGGTTTGGCCAGCTATGTCGAATGCACGGCCTGGAACGATTCCGAAGAGGGTTCGGTCGAACTCGGCCCCGACGGCGGTTTCACGGTGCTGATCGGCACCCAGTCCAACGGCCAGGGCCATGAGACGGCCTATGCGCAGGTCGTCTCGCAATATCTCGATGTGCCGCTCGACCGCATCACGGTCGTGTCGCGCTCGATTCCCATCGGCGCGGTGATGGTCACGCGCGCCTCCGAAAAGCTGGTGGCCTCGCTCAAGGAACTCGCGGCGGACAAGCTTGAAGCCGCCGTCGCCGACCTCGAAGCGTCGGACGGCGCGATCAGGATCGCCGGAACCGACCGCTCGATTTCCTACGCGCAGATCGCCGCGTTGCCGGGCGCGACCAAGGAGAAGCTGAAGGCGATCGAATCGTTCACGCCGCCCGACGCCACTTATCCGAACGGCACGCATACATGCGAAATCGAGATCGACCCGGAAACGGGCGCCGTGCGCATCGAACGTTACACGGTCGTCGATGATTTCGGCTTCACCCTCAATCCGCTGCTGCTGATGGGCCAGGTGCACGGCGGCATTGCGCAAGGCGTCGGCCAGGCGCTGATGGAGCGCGCCGTCTATAGCGAAGACGGGCAATTGCTGACGGCGAGCTTGATGGATTACTGCCTGCCGCGCGCCGACGACCTGCCGCATTTCCATTTCGAAACGCGCAACATCCCGTCGACCACCAATCCGCTCGGCCTCAAGGGCGCCGGCGAAGCGGGCTCGATCGGCTCGACGCCGGCGGTGATGAACGCGGTCAACGACGCGCTGTGGCGCGCCTATGGCGTGACCCATCTCGACATGCCCGCGACGCCGCTCGCTGTTTTCACGGCGATCGCGGCGGCCGGCGCGCCGAAGTCCTGAATTCACGGATATTTGACCGGAAGGCGCACGTCCCGCCGTCGCTCGCAGTTGCGGCGCGCGCCGATCCCCATCAGTCTGCGGCGTCCGGGAGGTATCGCCATGAAGCGCTTGCTTATCGTTGCCACCATTTTGTTTACCGGCGTCGGCGCCGTCTCGGCCGATGGCGACGCCATTGCTCAACGCCAGGCGCTGATGAAAGCCAATGGCAAGGCCGCCAAGGCCATGGCCGACATGCTCAAGGGCGCGCCATTTGACTTGGCCGCCGTGCAAGAGGGCCTGAAAACCTTCGCCAATGCGGCGGCCAAGGCGCCGGCGCTGTTTCCCGATGACAGCAAGACCGGTGGCGAAACCGCGGCCCTGCCGGCGATTTGGGAAAACAAGGCCGATCTCAACGCGCGCTTCGCCAAATTGGGCAAGGACGCCGCCGATGCGATGACCGCCATCACCGACGAGGCGAGCTTCAAGGCGAACGCCCCCGCGCTGTTCAAGAATTGCGGCGGCTGCCACGAAAATTACCGGGCCAAGAAGAGTTGAGCATATTTCGACATGACGCAGCCGAAAGGCCGCTCGACCTCGGCCGCGGCCAACTTGCCGAGCGTCGATTGGCGCGCCGTTCGTTTGCGACGCTCTGAGCCGCCGGCGCCGCCTACGCCAGCGGGCGAAGCGGGGAAGGCGCAGTGAACAAGGCGCTTTTCATTGCGCTGGGCTGCGTCGCGCTCGCAGCGGGGGCGGCATGGCTGCTTTCAGCGCCGCGTCCGCTCTATGTGGCGGATGACGGGCCTGCGATGGAGGCGGGCGGCGACGCGGCGGCCGGGCGCATCGTCTTTTTCGCGGGCGGGTGCAATTCCTGTCACGCGACCCCCGGCCAACCCGATCCTCTTCGGCTCGGCGGCGGCTTCGAACTGAAAACGCCGTTCGGCTCGTTCTATCCGCCCAATATTTCGCCGGACCCCAAGGACGGGATCGGCCAGTGGAAGGTCGTCGATCTCGCCAATGCTCTGATGGCCGGCGTTTCGCCGCTGGGCCAGCACTATTACCCCGCCCTTCCCTACACGTCCTACCGGCGCATGACCCTGGCCGACGTGCGCGATCTGATGGCGTTCTTGCGGACCCTGCCGGCGGTTCAGGGGCGCCCGCCCGCCCATCGGCTCGCCTTCCCCTTTTCGGTCCGCCGCGGCGTGGGGATCTGGAAGCGCCTCTATCTCGATGACGCGAGACTCGATTCCGACCCGGCCAGGAGCGCCGCATGGAACCTTGGCCGTTATCTCGTCGAGGGCTCCGGGCATTGCGCCGAATGCCATTCCCCGCGCGATTTCCTGGGGGGCGTCGTCGCCGCGCGGCGATTTACCGGGGGGCCGACGCCGGACGGCAAGAACAGGGCGCCCAATCTCACGGGCGCCGGCCTCGCCAAATGGTCCCGGGCCGACATTGTCGAAGCCCTGGCCAGCGGCCTCACCCCCGACGGCGATTCGCTGGGCGGCCCCATGGCGGCGGTCGTGCGCGACACCGCGGAATTGCCGGCGGCTTACCGCGAAGCGATCGCCGAATACCTCAAGAGCCTGCCGGCGGTCGCGGGAGAAGCGGTTCCGGCGAACTCAAGTCAGCCGCCCTGACGCGGAGACCCGGAACAATTTCGATTCGCATCGAATCCGTCTTGCTCTCAAGCATCTTGTTTGAGGTGATCCTGTCCGAGAACTGCGCAACCTTTCGGGGCCTGCGCCAGAACGCTGGAACGACCCGACGTTTCATGTCAGCATCGCGAGGCGCCTTCACGTCGGGCGCGGGGAACTCGCGCGCTTGCCTCGATCCTCATCCGCCGAACCGGTCGAAGCCCGCGTTCTCGAAATCGCCGCCGCCCATCTGCGCAAGTTCGGCGCGGGACGCACGACGATCGTCGGCATCGCGCAAGAAGCGGGCATGACGCACGCCAACGTCTATCGCTATTTTCCGTCCAAGGAAGCCTTGTTCGAAGAAGTGACGGCCGCATGGCTGCGCCCGCTCGAAGCGCGCCTGCGCGAAGCCGCCGACGGCGCCGACCCCGCCTATGACAAGCTGGAGCGCATGCTGCTCGCCATCCATCGCGCCTACCGGCAGAAACTGGAAGCCGACCCGGCGCTGTTCGACCTGCTCGTCGAAGCGCTGGACAAGGCCAAGGGCGGCGTCCGCAAGCATCGCGCGCGGGTCCAATCGGAGCTTCAGCGCGTCGTCGAGGAAGGCATGGCGTCCGGCGCCTTCGCGATGGCCGACCGGCGGCGGGCTCTATCGCTTATCTTCGACGCCGCCCATCGCTTCATTCATCCGCTCGCCATGCGCCTCGACGTCGAGACGGCCGCCGCGGCCCTGGAGGCCCGGTTCGAGCGCATCATCGCGCTGGTGCTGCGCGCGCTGCGGTCCGGGCGGGTCTAGACGCGCAGCGGCATCAGCACGAACAGCGCGGCCGCGCCGTCGCGGTCCTGGATGATGGTTGGCGAGCCCGGGTCGGAGAATTTCAGCAGCGCCGTATCGCTCGAAAGCTGGGCGGCGATGTCGAGCAGATAGCGCGCGTTGAAACCGATTTCGATCGGCGTGGAATCATAGTCGACCTCGATTTCTTCGCTCGCCGAGCCGGAATCCGGGTTGTTGACGGAAAGAACCATCTTGCCGTCGCCGATCGACAGTTTGATCGCGCGGCCGCGCTCCGACGAAATCGTGGACACCCGATCGACCGCTTTCTCGAACGGCTCCTTTTCGACGACCAGGCGCTTGTCGTTATGGGTGGGGATGACGCGCCCGTAATCGGGAAAGGTGCCGTCGATCAGCTTGGTGGTCAGCACGACGTCGCCAAATTGAAAGCGCGCCTTGGCGGTCGACAATTCGATAACGATCTCCTGCGCCAGATCCTCGATCAGTTTCTGTATTTCGCTGACGGCCTTGCGCGGCACGATCACGCCGGGCATTCCGGCCGCCCCCTTGGGCGCGGGCAGTTCGACGCGGGCGAGCCGGTGCCCGTCGGTGGCGACCGCGCGCAACATCGCCGCGCCGTCGACCTCGATCACATGCAGGAAAATGCCGTTGAGATAATAGCGTGTTTCTTCGGTCGAGATGGCGAATTGCGTGTTGTCGATCAGCCTCTTGAGATCGCTTGAGGCCAAAACGAAGCGATGCGAAAGATCGCCTGTGGTCAAATCGGGAAAGTCAGCGGCCGGCAGGCATTGCAGATGGAAGCGCGCGCGGCCCGAGCGCAACAGCAGCTGGCCGGAATCGCCGGACATTTCCAGCGAAACCTGCGCGCCTTCGGGAAGCTTGCGAACGATTTCATAGAGCACATGGGCCGGCACGGTGGTCGCGCCCTCCTGGGCGACATCGGCCGGCGCCGACTCCGTCGCCTCCAGATCCAGGTCGGTCGCCTTGAGCGTCAGCTGGCCTTGACGCGCCTCGATCAGCACGTTCGACAGGATCGGGATCGTATTGCGCCGCTCGACGATGCGATGCACATGCCCCAGAGCCTTGAGCATGGCCGTTCGCTCCAACGTTACCTTCATCGCAACATCCCAACCTTGCCAATCGACCCGGACACCCTGAGCGGCCTTGCGCGGCCAAAGCCACGACCGATTTTCCTCGACTCGAACAAACCGACGCCGCCCAAAATGCGAAAGACGCCACAATCTTCGAAAGCTCGCCGGGAACGCCAACGGTCCTTCGACTCGCGCAGACGGTTCGGCCCCCGATCTCCCTCTGCGCGGGGGCGCGACTTTGCCAAGACGCCCGCCGGTCCGCAAGGGAGCCGCCCGCCTTGGGCGAGATTTTTCCAGTGTTATTCGCG
>JBEKSH010000314.1:0-4675 GCA_049517235.1 Roseiarcus sp.
GATCGGCGGGCTTCTGGCGCAAGTGATAGGCGAGCACCCGGTCATGGGCGAGTTCGAGCGCGCGGAGGGCGGCCCGATCGCAGACGTCAAACGCGGCGCCGATCTCCCGCTCGGTCACCGCGACGCCCAGACGCGCCAGATCGACGCGGTCGAGCCGCCGCGAATAATCGGCAAGCGCTTCATCGCCCCGCTTGCGCACGTCATCGATGATCGCCGCGACGATGGCGTCGACATCGCTCGAACCTTCGCGCTTGGACGTCAGCAAAACCTCGAAGCGCGCCTCAAATCCTTCAGCGTCCATATCGAGGCTAACCGGCATCAATTTCTCCGAAGGAAAGGGATCAACGGCCGGCGCTCGTCGGCGGCGCGTCGTGGCCGAGGCATACTTCGGCTTCGCGGCGCGGACCGATGTCGCGCAATTCCGCCTCCAGGCACTCCACCTCGAGCCGCACCGCCGCGCCGCCGAAAAAGGCGAGGGTCACGAAGCCCGACGGCGCGTCGGTCTGTTCAAAGCTGACCGCGAGCAGGTTCAGCGTTTCGGCGGGATCGCGGCGGCCTAGGTCGATCTGAACGACTTTCAGCACTCTGTCGAAACGCAGCACCGCGCCGACGCGCTCGTGACGGCCCTGAGCCGCTGCGCTCCAGTCATAGCGCATCGCGGCCAGCGCGAAGCGCTTCTGCGCCGGCAGATAGGCCATCTCCTCGCGTTGCACGCATGCGTCCTGGGCATGCGCGGAGATGACCGCGAGATCTTCGGCGTCGAAGGCGATCAGCTTGAGCGCGGTGACGGCCTCCTCCATCGCTCATCCCGCGATTCGCGTGATGTCGGCGCCGCAACCGCCGAGCTTTCGTTCGATATCCTCGAATCCGCGATCGAGATGATAGACGCGGTTGACCGTCGTTTCGCCCTCCGCGGCGAGAGCGGCGATGACCAAGGAAACCGAAGCGCGCAGGTCGGTCGCCATCACCGGCGCGCCGCGCAATTTCTTGACGCCTTCGACGATCGCAGTATCGCCTTCCAGCCTGATGCGCGCGCCGAGCCGCGCCAGCTCTTGCACGTGCATGAATCTGTTTTCGAAGATCGTCTCCTTGATGCGCGAGACGCCGTTGGCGCGCGTCATCAGCGCCATGAACTGCGCCTGAAGGTCGGTCGCGAAGCCGGGAAACGGCGCGGTCGAAATATCCACCGCGCTCACGCCCGCGCCATTGCGCCTGACGCGCACGCCCCTGTTGTCGCTGGTCACCGTCGCGCCGGCCGCCGTCAGCGCATCGAGCGCTTCCTGCAGCAAGTGAGGCCCCACGCCCTCCAGCAACACGTCGCCGCCCGTCATCGCCGCCGCGGTCGCGTAAGTGCCGGCCTCGATACGGTCGGGCAGCACGCAATGGCGCGCGCCATTCAGCCGGGCGACGCCTGTCACCTCGATCGTCGACGTCCCCGCCCCGTGAATGCGCGCGCCCATCTTGTTGAGGCAATCGGCGAGGTCCTGGACCTCCGGTTCGCGCGCCGCGTTGCGGATGACGCTCGCCCCGTGCGCGGTCGCGGCGGCCATCAGCGCTGTATGCGTGCCGCCCACCGTCACCTTGGGGAATTCGATTTCGCTCCCGATAAACCCGCGCGGCGTTGTCGCCACGACGTAGCCCGCGTCGATGTCCACTTTGGCGCCAAGCCGCTCCAGCACCATCAGCAGGAGATCGACGGGGCGCGTGCCGATCGCGCAACCGCCCGGCAGCGAGACGCGCGCTTCGCCCATGCGCGCGAGCAACGGCGCAATCACCCAGAAGCTGGCGCGCATCTTGGAGACGAGTTCGTAGGGCGCGGTGGTGTCGACGATCGAGCGGGCGGTCAAATGCGCGGTCTGGCCCGCGTTGGCTTCTCCGGCGCGGCGCTTGCCGTCGAGCGAATAATCGACGCCGTGATTGCCGAGGATGCGCACCAGCTGGCTGACGTCGGCGAGGCGCGGCAGATTCTCCAGCGTCAAAGTCTGTTCGGTCAGCAGGCTGGCGATCATCAACGGCAGGGCGGCGTTCTTGGCCCCAGAAATCTGGATCGTCCCGTTGAGCCTGGCCCCGCCCCTGATTCGTATGCGATCCATCGTCGAAACTCTCCGTTTGATCCCGAATGTCTTGCTGCGGCGTCAGCTTTCGCCGTTGCCGGACGGCGGCGGCGAGGCGTCCAGCGCCGCCTGATCGTCCGGCGAGCGACGAGCCGCGGCGCCGACGCCGCGGGCCCGGCCGCGTTGCTGAGCCTTGCGCCGCTTCAAATTCTCGCGCAGCGCCGCCGCCAGTCGGTCGCGCCGCCGCCTTTCGCCAATCTCCCGCCCGCCATCCGAGGCCATCGCTCCCCCCAAAACGCTTCGCCGGCGCACGCGCTTGATAGGCCCGCCCAGGAGTCGGGGCAAGCCCGGTCCTACCCCGCATTCTCGATAAGCCGTTTGGCGGCGGCGCGCGCCTCGTCGGTAATGGTCGCGCCGGCGAGCATCCGGGCGATTTCCTCGCGGCGGGCGGGCGGATCGAGCGCCAGCACATGCGTGGCGACCCGTTCGCCCCGCCCCACGTCGCGCTTGGCGATCCTGAAATGGCTGGTCGAACGCGCCGCGACCTGCGGCGCGTGGGTGACGGCGAGCACCTGAGCCCGCGCCGCCAAACGCGCCAGACGCTGGCCGATGGCGTCGGCGACGGCGCCCCCCACCCCCGTATCGATCTCGTCGAACACCAAAGTGGGCGCCGAGCCGCGATCGGCCAGGGCGACCTTCAAAGCCAGCATGAAGCGGGCCAGTTCGCCTCCCGAAGCCACCTTCATCAAGGGGCCCGCCCGGGAGCCAGGATTGGTTTGCACGCAAAACTCCACCCGGTCGATCCCCTCCGCCGACAGGAGGCTCGAATCGCTGGCGATTTCGACGATGAAACGCGCGCGCTCGAGTTTCAGCGGCGCAAGTTCCGCTTCCACCGCGTTTTCCAGTTCGCGCGCGCTCGACTGCCGCGCCTTGGAAAGAGCGCTTGCCGCGAGCCCATATTCGCGGCGAGCGGCCCTCGCCGCCTCGCCGAGCGCCGCAAGCCTCGCCCGCCCCGCATCGAGCGCGGCGAGGTCCATCGCGTATTTTTCGGCGAGCGCCGACAGTCCGGCCACCGGCGTCGAATATTTGCGCGCCATGCCGCGCAGCGCAAACAGCCGCTCTTCGACGCGCTCAAGCTCGTTGGGATCAAAATCGGCGGCGCGCAACGCCGCCTCGATCGCGCCGGTCGCCGCGTCGAGCGCTTCGAGGGCGTCGTCGAGGGCCTTCACACATGGCCCGATAAGCGCCGGAGCGAGGGAAAGCCGCCTTTCCAAACGCCGCGCGGCGGCGGCGAGAATCGGCGTCGCGGAGGCCTCGCCCGACAGGCTGTCATGGGCCTGGCGAATGTCGGCGGAAACTTTCTCGGCCTGCATCATTTGCGACCGGCGCTCGGCCAGCGCCTCCTCTTCGCCGGGCCTGGCCGCTAATTTCGTCAGTTCCTGATGGGCGTGGCCGGCAAAATCGGCGTCGGCCTGGGCCGCCTCGACGCGCGCCGCTTCGGCCGCCACTTCCGCCTCGACGGCTTTGAGGGCGCCGAAGGCCGCCTTTGTCGATTGCGCCATCGCCTCCAGGCCGCCATAGGCGTCGACCAGCGCGCGATGCGTCGACGCGTCCATCAGCGCGCGCTCGTCATGCTGACCGTGGATTTCGACGAGCCCGCTGGAAATGGCGCGAATCATCTGGGCGCTCACCGGCTGGTCGTTCACGAAGGCGCGGGTTCGTCCATCCGCCATCTGCACGCGGCGCAGGATCAACTCCCCGTCGGTTTCGATATTCCGCTCGCGGGCGAGGGCGAGCGCCGGGTGGTCCCCGGCCAGTTCGAAGGCGGCCGTCACCTGGCCCTGCGCTTGCCCATGGCGCACCAAAGCACCCTCGCCGCGCGCGCCAAGCGCGAGGGACAGAGCATCAAGAAGGATTGACTTGCCGGCGCCGGTTTCGCCGGTGAGGATCGACAACCCGGCGGAGAATTCAAGATCCAGTTGATCGATCAGCACAATGTCGCGGATCGCGAGCCGAACGAGCATAAGGAGGCGCCTTCCTCCCAATCAGCCGGGCACGACCGAGTGGTAGAGCTTCGAGATCCACGAGCCCTGATCTTCGTTCGGCGAAAGACCGCCGCCTTGCAGCAGAGCGAAGGCGTCCTTGTACCATTGGCCGTCCGGGAAATTGTGGCCGAGCACCGCGGCCGCCGTCTGCGCTTCGCCGGTGATGCCAAGCCCGAGATAGGCCTCGGTCAACCGATACAAAGCCTCCTCGGAATGGCGGCTCGTCTGATAATTGGCCAGCACATTGCGGAACCGATTGATCGCCGCAGTGTAATTGCGCCGATTGAGATAGAAGCGGCCGACCGACATTTCCTTGCCCGCGAGTTGATCACGGGTGACTTGGACCTTGAATTTCGAGTCGTCGACATATTCGGAATTTGGAAATTTCTGGACAATCTGCTCGAACAGCGCCAGGGCCTTGCCGGCGCGCTCCTGATCGCGCGAAATATCCGGGATTTGGTTGTAATAGGACATCGCCTCGAGATAGAGGGCGTACGCCGTTTCCGGGGTGTCGGGGTAGAGCTTGGCGTAATGCTCGGCCGACTGCTCGGCGTTGTCGTAATCCCCGCCCTGATA
>JBEKSH010000315.1:0-4667 GCA_049517235.1 Roseiarcus sp.
CGGCCAACGCGATGATGGTCGCCGAAGCGGCCGCGCAAACGCGGATAAAGCGCATCGGAACCTCCTGCGAGACATGGCGGCCGGAATGCGTCGCTCGCGCCGTCAGAAGAGCCGCGACGAAGCGGAACGTCAAGGCGAGATTCGGACGCGCGCCTTCAATAGAAACCGACCGGGAAATATTTCAGGTAAAGCTCGGCGTAGACGCCGCGCGCCGCGAGGCGCGCCAGCGCCCAGTCCAGCGCGCGCCGAAGCTTCGCATCCTCCTTGCGCAGCGCGAAGCCGACGCCCTCGCCGAAAAACCGGCTCTCGGTATAGGGCCCGCCCCTGAATGCGCAGCAATCCCCGGACGAGGCTCCGTTGATCCAGACGGCCAGCGACAGGCCGTCGCCGAACAAGGCGTCGATCGAACCGGCGCGCAAGGCGTCGCGCAGCGCGGCGGCGTCGGGAAAAATCCTTTCGACGATTGCTGGAAAGAACGCCTCGAGATAGGCCTTGTGCGCCGAGCCGGCGATGACGCCGACCGTCTTGCCGGCGAGGCCGGCGGGCGTCGCCTCGAACGGCGCCGTTTCGCGGCGCACCGCGAAGCGGGCGGGCGTGCGATAATAGGGCGCGGTGAAATCGAGCCTTTCGCGCATCGCCGGCGTCGCGGCGAGCGAGGCGGCGATGGCGTCTCCCTTACCTTCGAGCAGCGAATCGACGATCGTGTCCCAGCGGCGCGACTGAATCGTGCAGGCCACCTGCAATTCCTCGCAAGCCGCGCGCGCGATGTCGACGTTGAAGCCGGCGAGCGAACCGTCCGCCAGCGCGAAATTGAGCGGCGGATAGTCGTCGTCGGTGAGAAAGCGCAACGCCCGGATGCCGGACAGATCCGGCCGATCGAGCTGAAGGTTCGGGTCCCAGAAGCTGGGCGTTGCGATGCGGACGCTTTGCGCATCGGCCGACGGCGGCCAAAGGCAAGCCGCCGACAGCGCCAACAGTAAAAAATTTATGAAAACAACGCGGAACATAATGACACGATCGCCATGTTGATATTGAATGGCCTCGGCTGCCGAATGAAAGCTGAAATCTGCGTCCGATTTTTGGCCTGATCTTCCTTAATACACGGTAGAGCCGTAAAATTATTGGACGCTCCGGATTTTTCTCGCCGTTGGCGATTTCTAGCAAATTTGTTGGCGTTGCGTGATGGATTTCAACCAGCCATCGGCGTTTCGGGATCCAGCGCCTTTTCGCGCGCCGGCGATGTTTGCGCCGCCGCCGCCGACGCGGCGCGACAGCGAGCGGGTTCGCGGCGCGCGCGAGGGCGGGATCGCCGTGGAAATCGCCTTTTTGGCGAGCTATGGCATGCCGCCGGGCCCTTTGCTCGCCGCGACGAGGGCGGCGCACGGCGGCGTCACCGCCGATCAGGCGCTGGTTGCCGAAGGCCCGATGCGGGAAGAAGACTTCTATCGCCTGCTCGCCCGCCATCTGGGCGCGCCCTATTATCGCGCCGAAATGAAGATCGGCGCATGCGACCCCGCCGGGTCCGTCGCCAGCGGGATCGCGCCGCTGGCGCCGAACGCCGCAGGGTTGCGCCATGTCCTGGCGCCGCGCGGCCGGACGCTGGCGCTGCTGCTGGCCGCCGCCCCGAAGCGTTCGCCGCCTGCTTTCGCGATCTGCTCGCCGCAAAGACTGGGCGCTGCTCTTCGCCGGCAAAAGGGGCGCCGTCTCGCCCGAGAGGCCGCCGGCGCCCTCGAGCGCGCCGACCCGGCGTTGTCGGCGCATACGAACCTCGGCAACGGCCAACTCGCCTGCGCCGCCCTTCTGGCTTTCGGCGCGCCGCTGATCGGCGTGCTGCGATCCGAAGCGTTGAGCGCGCTATGCGCAATTCTCGTGTTTGCCGCGTTCGCCGCGTCCGTCGCGTTGCGGCTCGCCGCGACCGCCGCCGGCGCGCCTGCGTCCGCGCCCGCGCCCGCGCCCGCGCCGTTGGACGAGCGCGAATTGCCTGTCTATTCGATCATCGCGCCGCTCTATCGCGAGGCCAAGGTCGCCGCCCGGCTGGTCGAGGCTCTCGATGCGATCGACTATCCGAGAAGCAAGCTCGACATCAAGATCGTCGTCGAGCGCGACGATCTCGAAACGCTGACGGCGCTGGCGCGAATGCGGCTTCCCTCGCGCTACGACGTCATCGTCGCGCCGCCCGGAGCGCCCGCCACCAAGCCGCGCGCGCTGAACGTCGCGCTGCCGTTCGCGCGCGGCGATCTCATCGTCATCTACGACGCCGAAGATGCGCCCGCTCCGGACCAGTTGCGGCGCGCCGCCGCGCGCTTCAGCGAGGACCCGGCCATCGATTGCCTGCAGGCGCGGCTGGTCGTCGACAATATCGACGATTCCTGGCTCACCAGCGGTATCACGGCGCAAACGCCACAAGACATTAGCCGAATCGTCGCCCATCTAAAAGGGCATGAACGAGCTTTCCAACAAATACGCGCTCGCCGCACTCCGCGAGAGACGCGCCGCAATCGCTGGCGAGATCACGCAAGCCGAGCGCCATCTTCGCCATCTGCGCGAAACCGTCGTGCATGTCGACGCGACATTGCGTCTATTCGATCCTAACGGCGATCCGCTCAAGATCGTCGGCAAGCGCCCCTATAAGCGCGTCAAGCTGTTTGGGGCCGGCAAGCTCAATCGCCTGATCCTCGACGCGATGCGCAAGGGCGAGCGGGCTATGACAACGGGCGAGATTGTCACGGCGATCGTCGCGGACCTTGGCTATGGCGCCGACGCGGCCAAGGGCATGACGAATCGGGTCCGGGCCAATCTGGCGTATCTGGCACGGGCCAAGCGCATGGCAAAACAGGGTGAAAGAGCAGATGCACGTTGGTCGCTAATGCTATAATTTGTTGATTCGGATGGCCTCGACAGAGGGAGTGCCACAGGCTCGCTTGCAGCATGACCTACGGTCTTAAGTGAGTAAAGGCTCAATGCGTATGTCACAAGATGTTTTGAAAATCGCCTTGGAAGATTTTCGGCGAAGTGTTGAAATAACAAGAGACGTGCGATTTCAAGCCAATCTGCGACTTTCGCGCAGACAGCGTGCATCGTCGTATTTAGTCTCTATGTTATCGTTACTAGTTATTTCTCTATCTCTAATTCCAAATATTTATGATATTCAGCACTATCAGGCTCAATTATTACTTGGGTGTTCGATAATACTCTCAGTATTTGTTATTTTTACATCTCTCCTTGACGGCTCCCAGAATTTCTACCACCAAGGAGAATTACTCCATCAGTGCGCGAAGCTATGACGTCCACCTCGAAGGGCAAGAGCGTTATCGAATCGAAGGTGAATTACCTCACGGCGCTTACGGTCATGATCGCATCTGCGCCGCACGCCTGGAGCGTACGGTCGATCTCCTGATACGGCGTCGATGCCGGCTGCATTGGCAATTCGAGCGTATCGACACATTCGCCGGCCCGATCGTCTCCCGAAGTGAGCGCGACTTTGCCTTGCGTCGCGCGCAACGAGGTCGTGAAGCCGGTCCGGACTTTCAAGTGGTACGGAATGCCGCCGACAAATTTCAAAAGCGCTCCTTGCGAGGCGAGCAGGGTCCGCGGCTCCGGCGGGGTGGGAGGCGGCGGCGGCGCTGCCGCCTGCTGCACCGGTGGTGACGGAGAAGCGGGCGCAGTCTGGTTTAGCTGCGGTGCGATTGATGCGGTTGGCGTTTGCGGGTTTGAAGCCTGGGGCGCAGGCATGGGTGGCGCGACGGATATCGGGCGAACCGCTATCTGCGGTCGATGGGGCGCAATGTCTTCGACGATCACACCTATGACATAAAGCGCAAGGACGCCGCCGGTCATGAGCCCGACCGTGCCGCCGGCTTGCGCGAATTTGAAGGTCAGCGCGAGAAGGATCAGCACACTGATCGTTGCGATAGGATAGAGAAACAGCGCGCTGCGAACCGGCGGCAACCAGAGGGTCATGATGCCGAAGAGGAGAAAGCCGGCGCTCATGATGCCGCCCTTGTCGCTTTTCAGGGCGAGGGAGAAAAGGAAGCCAAGGGCGGAGCCGAGCAGGATCAGCGCGCTTATGAAGTTCGCTTCGACGAGAACACTGCCGACGCCGACGAGCGCCGCGAGAAGAAGCGCCAGGCCTTTGACGCCGCTTCGCGCGATGCCGCGAATGAACCGTGAGAGGTCCTCCCAAGTCAGCTTGGCCCAGGCGGCACGGTCGCCGGACGCCCAGGCGCGAGCGCGCATCTCGCGAAGCGCCTCCTCGTGCGCCTCGGCGGCGTGGCGCATTTCTTCGAGTTCCTCGTCGATGTCGCGGTAGGCCTGCTCCCAGCTGCGCTGAGCCCGCTCGTCGGCGCGTTCGGCGTGATCCTGCCTTGTCGCTTCTTCGCGCTGCTTCTGGTATCCACGCTTGAGCTCGTTGAGGACAAAGGCATAGGCGGCATTGAGCTCGACCATCGCCTCATGCGAGCCGCCCATATCAGGATGTCTTGACTTGCAGGCCCGCCGGTACGCGGCCTTGACCTCCTCAAGGCTCGCGTCTCGCGCAACGCCGAGAATTTCATAGGGATCGCGCACGCGCGGGGCCTTTCAGTTCGGCAAGGCTATTCCGATTGCAGCTGACGGATCGGCGCATTCATCGAGAGCGGGAACGTCGTCATGGTCTGAAAGGCTTGGGT
>JBEKSH010000316.1:0-4661 GCA_049517235.1 Roseiarcus sp.
CACCTCCCGGTAACGTTCCGCCGGCGCACAAACTGCGCGCTGATCTCGCCATTGCCCTATCGCTGGTCCTTCACGTCTCCCCAGCGATCGCGCAAAGCAGCGGATCGTTTTCCGGCGACTACGTCTGCGAATACGGCTGCCGCCTGACGGACGCCGCCCCAAGCGTGCAAATTGACGGCAACACCGCCATCTGCATGAACGAATTGGGTGGCGTCTATCGTGGCAGGTTGCTGACCGACAATTCAATCGCTTGTTTCAACAAGGTCGGCACGCTGTCAGGGGACGGAAAAACCATTCGGTGGGACGACGGCGTTGTCTGGAAGCGAATGAGGTGACCGGTGCCTCGCCATTCCGGCGCTTCGCCCCCGACGGCGCGGTGTGCGGCGCAAAAGAGGGGCCAGGCGCTAACCCGGCCAGCAAATCCGAGGCCGCGGGCGGGTCGCGTCGAGGCAGTGACGGCGATAGATCCAGCCCGTGGGCTTTCGCCCCCAGACGGCCGGCGGTGACCGCGACGACGCCGGTTCCGCGGGCGACGTCAAGCACGCTCATGCCCGCCGCCGCCTGAGCGAATTTCACCAGCTTCGCCGCCGGCGCGGCGGTGAAGACTTCCACCGGCGCGAACACGGACCAGGCCTCGCGCTGGACCGCCTTGAACTTGACGAAAGGATCGGCGTTCAGGTCGGTCATCATCGGCCCTTCGCGCGATTTGCCCTGGGCCGGCGGCCGCGCTTGGCGCATGATGCCGCCGGCAGGGCGTTGCTGCAAGGTCAAGCATGGCGGCGGCGTCGCCGTGCCAGGCGTTGTTCTCTTGTTCGCTTGACCGCGACACTGGCTATTCGCGGTTACGAGGGACGGCCAGTCTCGGCGGGGACTGGGCGTTTTGCGTCCGACGGTTGCGCGATCGGCGCGGGAGGTGGGCCTACGGGCGGCATGGCCTCGTCCATCGACGTCATCCGCGATCCCGTGATCCCGGTGATCAGCCGCGTCCCGCGTTGAAACGTCAGGTAGTTCCAGACCCAGTTCATGACCACGGCGAGGCGGTTCCTGAAGCCGATCAGGAAGTAGATGTGCGCAAAGCACCAGAGCAGCCAGGCGAACGAGCCGGACAGCCTGAGCGGACCCATCTGGACGACGGCGTGTTTGCGGCCGATCGTCGCCAATATGCCGAAATCCCGGTAACGAAACGGCGGCGTCGCGCGGCCGCGCAGGCGGTCGATGAGCAAACGCGCGACATAGGCGCCCTGTTGTTTGGCGACCGGCGCGATGCCGGGCAGAGGCTTCCCGTCGCTCGACTTCGCCAGCGCCGTATCGCCGATCACGAAAACCTCGGGATGGCCGGGAAGCGATAGATCGGGCAGCACTTCGACGCGGCCGGCCCGATCGGTTTTCGCGCCGAGCCACAGCCCGGCTGCGGAGGCCATGACGCCGGCGCCCCAGACGATCGTCGCCGCCGCGATCCTTTCGGCGCCGATCGCGATGCCGTCCGCGTCGCAGTCGGTCACCGCCGCGCCCAGGCGAACCTCGACCCCGAGCCGCTCCAACGATTGGCGTGCGGCTTCGGACAGGCGCGGATCGAAGGGCGTCAGAAGCCGTGGCGCAGCTTCGACGAGAATGATGCGCGCGCTGCCGGGATCGATGGTTCGAAAATCGGATTTCAGCGCTTTGCGCGCGAGCTCCGCAATGGCGCCGGCCATTTCGACCCCGGTCGGGCCGCCGCCGACCACCACGAAATTGAGCAGGGACCGGCGCCGCTGCGCATCGGTTTCCGATTCGGCCTTTTCGAAGGCGAGCAGGATGCGCCGTCGAAGATAGGTCGCGTCGTCGATGCGTTTGAGGCCAGGCGCGTGCCGCGCCCAGTCGTCATGGCCGAAATAGGCGTGCCGGGCGCCGGTGGCCAGAACGAGAAAATCATAACCGACCCGTCGATCCTCGGCGACCACTTGTTTACGTTCGAGGTCGACGCCGGAAACCTCCGCCAGGATGACCGTCGTATTGCGCTGCCTCGCCAGCACGCTGCGGATCGGCGAGGCGATGTCGGCGGGCGACAATCCGGCGGTCGCCACCTGATACAGCAAGGGCTGGAACAGATGATAATTGTGCTGGTCGATGACCGTGACGTCGACCGGCGCCTTCGCCAGCGCTTTTGCCGCCGCCAGGCCGCCGAATCCCGCTCCGACGATCACGATCCTCAGTCGAACGCCTTCCGGCGGCGATGGAGACATTTGGACGCCCGCTCCGGGTTTTGCTGGACGACGCGATACAGCCGAACCTGAACCGGGAAGCAAAATATCGCGTCGCCTGCAAGAAATATAGCGAGAGGCCATCGACGGCGCGTCCTCAGAGGGCGCGAAGCGTCCCGTAAAGCTCAGCCAAGCCGCGGCGCCAAAGGGCAAGCGGCCATCCCGGCGGCGGAATTTCGGGCGCTGTCTGGCATCGGGGGGCTTTCATGGATCACGCAGCGAGCCACTACGCATTCAACATCCTGTTCATCGCGACCTTCTTCGCGAGCTTTGCGCTGGTGCTGGTGCGATTTGGATGATTGCGCGGCCGCCCTCGCGGCGTCGGGCGCGCCCGCATGACCAAAACCTTACCCGGTTGCATAAAGCGCGACCGCTTCAGAGAACCCCAACGCAAGCGGTTGCCCTTACGGTAGTCCTGTCGGACGGGTGAGCTTGGGGGCTGTGGTGGATCGGGCGCCGAACAGATTTGCATTCAGCGTGATCTTCATCTTGGCGTTCTTCGCCAGCCTGGCGCTGGTCATGGCCCGCTATGCGTAAGCGCGATGCGCACGCGCCGGTTGACCCTGCCCTTTTTCTCGATCTGAGTGACCTCGGCGCGGCCGATTTCGCCGGTGCGCGCGACATGCGTGCCGCCGCAGGGCTGCAGGTCGACGTCTTCGATTTCGACCAGCCTGACCCGCCCGCCGCCGGTCGGCGGCTTGACCGACATTGTCTTGACGAGACCGGGATTGGCGGCCAGTTCCTCGTCGGTGATCCAGCGGGTGGCGACGGCGGCGTTCGTCGCGATCAGCGCGTTGAGTTTGCGGGCGATCTCGGCCTTGTCGAGCGCGGCCTCGCCCGAATCGAAATCAAGCCGGCCTTCGCCATCGCCGACCGAGCCGCCAGTCACCGGATAGGGCAGCACGGCGGTCAGCAGATGCAGGGCGGTGTGCGCGCGCATCCGCTTGAAGCGCAAGTCCCAGTCGATCCGCGCCGTCACCCGCTCGCCGGCCGCGGGAAGCCTGGCCCCGCTCGCCGGCACATGCAGGATGGTGCGCCTGTCGGCGTCGTAGACCGTGTTGACAATCGCGATGCGTGAGCCGTCGGACAGAACGATCTCGCCCTGGTCGCCCGCCTGTCCGCCGCCCTGCGCGTAGAAATTGGTCGCCGCAAGGACGATCCCGCGCGGCTCGGCGCTTGCGACGACCGCCTCGACCTCCTTGAGATAGGCGTTCTGGCGAAACAGCGGCTCGGTCATCTACAGGAAGACCTTTGGCGCGCTGGCCTTGCGTTCAAGCCAGCCGGGAACGGGCAGATTCTTCTCGCGCAGAAACGCCGGATTGAACAGTTTTGACGCGTAGCGCACGCCAGAATCGGCGAGGATCGTCACGATGACATGGCCCGGTCCGAGGTCCCGGGCCAGCCGGATCGCGCCGGCTATGTTGATTCCGGACGACCCGCCGAGCAAGAGGCCCTCCTGCTCGGCCAGATCGAAGACGATCGGCAGCGCTTCTTCATCGCGCACCTGATAGGCGAAATCGACCGGCGCGCCTTCCAGATTGGCGGTGATGCGTCCCTGGCCGATCCCCTCGGTGATCGACGAGCCTTCGCTCTTGAGGGCGCCGTTCGTGTAATATTCGTAGAGCGCCGCGCCCATTGGGTCGGCCAGCGCGATTTTGATCGCCGGATTGCGCTCCTTCAGCGCCATGCCGACGCCGGCAAGGGTGCCGCCCGAGCCCACCGCGCAGACGAAGCCGTCGACCCTGCCCAGCGTGTCCTTGAAAATCTCCGGACCGGTCGTCTGATAATGCCCGCGTCGATTGGCGAGATTGTCGAACTGGTTCGCCCAGACCGCGCCGCTTGGCTCCAATTTATCAAGTACCTCAGCAAGTCGTCCGGAATATTTAACGTAATTGTTCGGGTTGGAATAGGGGACCGCGGGCACCTCGACGAGTTCGGCGCCGACGAGACGCAGCATGTCCTTCTTTTCCTGCGTCTGCGTCTCGGGAATGACGATGACGGTGCGAAAGCCGAGCGCCGATCCGACCATGCCGAGGCCGATGCCGGTATTGCCCGCCGTGCCTTCTACGATCACGCCGCCGGGGCGGAGCGCGCCCCGGGCGACGGCGTCCTCGATGATCGCCAGGGCGGCGCGGTCCTTGACCGAACCGCCGGGATTCATGAATTCCGCCTTGCCGAGGATCGTGCAGCCGGTCAGCGCCGAGGCGCGCTTCAGGCGGATCAGCGGCGTGCGGCCGATCGCTTCGACGACGGACGGACTATATTTCATGACGCCCTCAAGGGATCGGAAGGCTAAGCGAAGGGGCGATGCGGAACAAGACCGGCCTCCGCGCCGCTCACGCAATGACCAGCCGCGCGCCGACGATCGCAAGCACAATCGCCAGCAAGGACCGCAACCAATGGTCGGGCAGGCGCGGCGCC
>JBEKSH010000317.1:0-5401 GCA_049517235.1 Roseiarcus sp.
GACGCTCTGCCCTTCTTTCACCTGGATGACTTCCGCCCGCGCGCGCGCCGGCAGCGCAGCCCCGACAAACAACGGGGCGGCGAGCAAGCCGAAAATCAGGGCGCGCGGGCGGATCACGATCAGGCCGCCTTCGGATGAACCAGCATCCGCCCCGCCATCTCCATGTGCAGGGCGTGGCAAAACCACTGGCAATACCACCAATGCACCCCAGGCCGATCAGCGGTGAAGGTCACGGAGGCGGTCATCTGCGGGCTGATCTCCATGGCGACGCCGTAGCGCACGATGGTGAAGCCATGGGTCAGGTTCTCGATGTCGTCCATGTTCGTCAGGAAGACGGTGACCTCGTCGCCTTCGTTCACATCGAACTTGTCGAGGCTGTATTGCGGGGCGTTCGAATGCATGTAGACCCGCACCTTCTTGCCGTCCCGAATGACATTGGCGGCCTCCTCCAGCTTCACGCCGTCCTTCGCCGCCCATTTGCGCGCGTCCTCGAACATCGGATCGTCGCGCTTGTAGATGCTGATCGGATTGATCTTGGAGCGGTGCACGATGCACAGGTCATGCGGCTCGGCGAAGGCGGGTCCGTCGTGCACGATCTTCATCTCATCGCCGGAGATATCGATAAGCTGATCGTTGTTCGGCTTCAACGGACCCACGTTGATGAAGCGGTCCTTCGAGAACTTGTTGAGCGAAAGAAGCCACTTCCCGTCGGCCTCCTTCGTCTCCCCCATCGAGGTGTGGTTGTGCCCCGGCTGATAGTGAACGTCCATCTTCTGCAGGATCGGATCCACCTTCTCGCCGGCGAACGCGCGCTTGGCCTTGTCGATATTCCACTTCACGACCTGGCTATCGATGAACAAAGTCGTGAAGGCGTTGCCGCGCCCGTCGAAGGCGGTGTGCAATGGCCCGAGGCCGAGTTGCGGCTCGGCGACGATCACGTCCCGCTCCTTGATCTTGTCGTCGAACAGATCATCCAGCTTGCGCACGTCGATGACGCTGACGGTGGGCGAAAGCTTTCCGTTGATCACCACGTGGATGCCGTCCGGCGCGGTATTGACGCCGTGCGGGGAGTTGGGGATCGGAATGTACCGGGTGTATTTCGTCCCGTGCCGTCCATCGACGATCTTGACGCCATTGGTCACCTTGAAGTCGCCGCTCTGGATCGCCTGCTCGATGCGCTTGATGTTGAACACCACGGCCCAGGCTTGCTCGTGGTCGGTCATCTCCGCGACGTTCGTGCCCTTGGTTGGATTGTAGCATGACGAAAAGGCGTATTTGCCCTGGTAGTCGCAGTCGGTGTTGTCGAGGTTGCCGTCCACTAGCACCTGCCACGCGACTTCCATCTTATCGCCGTCGACTGCCGTGAAAACCGACCAGTACTGCTTCGGATCGTCCAGCACGCTGCCATCATTGGGGATCGGGATGATGTGCTCGCTGTTGGCGAACACGTAGCCTGTGCGGGGATATTTTTGCGGGCGCAGGCCGTGGATATCGGATGCGTTGGGGATTTCGATGATCTTGTCGGTCTTGAAGATATCGAGGCGGATTCGCGCGACGCGGCAGTTGGCTTTGTCGTTGACGAACAAGAACCGTCCGTCATACGTCCCATCGGTGAAAGACACGTGCGGGTGGTGCAGATCGCCGTTGTGATAGACGCCCTGCCGCGTCTCAAGAAACTTGAGCGTGGCCGGCATAAGGCCTTCGGTCAGGATCTTTCGGCTCTCGTTGGTGATGCCCCAGCCCGTCGCGCTGCAACGGTTGAAGACCGGGATGCGCACAAGCTCGCGCATCGAAGGCATGCCGATCACGCGCACTTCGCCAGTTTGCCCCGAACTGCCGAAGCCATAATATTCATCGAGATCGCCGGGTTTGACCTCCGCGCTTTGGCTGGCAGGCGCGGCGGCCTTCGCTTGGCGCACGAATTCCATGTATGCGCCGCCGCCCGACAGCGCGGCCGCGCCGGCCACGGCGGTTCCCCCCAGCAGCCCGCGACGGCTGACGCTGGCCTTTTGGTCAGTTTCATGTTCGGTCATGGTCACTTCTCCAACAACGGCTCCGCGGCGCGGAACCAGATTGCACAAAATCGCGGTAAGATTGAGCTCATGGCGGCGCGCGCTCGTCGGTTCGCGGCGCCGAGACCTTGGTTTTCGGCAGCATCCCAGGTGACGACAAGGCGACGTATTTCTCGCGCTTCAGGCGGCGCTGGATCATCACCGGGCATTTCTGGTCGTGGTGGTACAGCACCTGGCAATTCAGGCACTGGATACATTCGTTGGGGTTGATGTGCCCCTCCGGATGGATCGCCTGCACCGGGCACTCGTTGGCGCACCGCTGGCAGGGGTTGCCGCACTCGCGGTAGCGGCGCAGCCAGTCGAACAGGCGCAGTCGCGCCGGGATCGCCATCGCGGCGCCCAGCGGACACAGATAGCGGCAGAACGCCCGTTCGACGAACAGGCTCGACGCGATCATCGCCCCCGCATAAAGCACGAACGGCCAGCCGCGTGCGAAGCGCAGGATTATCGCGGTCTTGAACGGCTCCACCTCGGCGCCCTGCTCGGCGGCGCCGAGGGCGCTGATCGAGATGCCGAACAGCGCCAGGAACACGATGTATTTCAGCGCGGTGAGGCGCTGATGGACGCCGAAGGGAATCTTGAGCTGCGGGATCTTCAACAGCTGCGCGGCGCGGTTGGTCAGTTCCTGCAAGGCCCCGAACGGACACAGCCAGCCGCAGTAGGCGCCGCGGTTCCAGAACAGCAACGAGGCGGCGGTTGCGGACCACAGGATGAAGATGAGCGGCGCCATCAGGAAGTAGTCCCAGCGGAAATCCGTCCGCAGGGCGCTGAGGAAGGCGAGCACATTGACCACGGACAACTGAGCCTGCGCGTACCAGCCGATCCAGACCAGGGTGAACACCATGAAGCCCAGGCGCAGCCGATCATGGAAGACCGGCCGGCGCACCAGCCAATCCTGGAAGAAGAAGATCACGGTGAGCAGCCCGATCGCGCAAAGCAGCACGCCGATCTGGCCGGTCCTGGCGCGCCACATCGTGTGCCACATCGGCGGCTCGGAAGGCTCGGGCGCGGCGACCGCCGACGGCGTCGGCGCGGCGACGACGACCGGCGCCAGAACCGGCTTCAGATACGCCTGCGGCAGCTCATAGCTAAGATCGAAGGTGAGGAACGCCTTGTCGCGCGCGCCGAAGGCGCGCTGCGCCAACAATTGCAGCCGCCACGGCTGGGTCGTGTCGAGCGTGGCGCCCTCGGGCGCGCGGAACATGTCGACATCTCGGAACGCCGGCGCGCCGGCGGCGCGGATATCGCCGAGCCGCGTGTGGGTAACGTCGCGAAAATGGATGCTGCTGTCGCCCTGCAGCACCTCGAAGCGATCGAAGATGCCGCCGCGCACATAGCCGGAGCCCTTGAACGAATAGGCGCCGTTGGCCGCCACCAGGATCGCTTGCTGCCCGGGCTTGAGGCTTTGCTGCAGGGCGGCGAAGCCGGCGTCGCCAAGCAGGCGCTTGCCGATCGCCGGGACGGAGACGGGGGCGACGTAGAGATCGATGAACGGCGCAGCCGGGTCGGCTGCTTCCGGGTGGTCGACCGCGTCCTGATTGCCGGCGCGCCTGAACGCCTCCGTCACGTCGCCGACCGACAGGCTGAGATGCCGCACCGAGCCATCGCCCAGGAGCCCGAGCCAGTCCGTCGGCGCCTCGTGCGACGGGTCGATCTCGCGCGCCGCCGTCGCTTCGGCCTGCGCGGGTCCGCCTATTCCCGCCGCGCGGGCGACCCGGATCGCCGAGTGCACCATGCTCTCTGCGATCACCGTCACGGTCACTGTCGCGCCACTCACGATGTCGACCGCCGGCCGCTCCGAGGGACCCTCGTGGGCGATGCTCAGCACGTCGCGTCCGACATAACCGCGGATGAACGCGGCGATGCGCTCTGGCGGAATACCGACCAGCACGATCGGCTCGTGATGCGCCATCAGCCGGGCGCCAGCGATCTTGCCGTCCGCCGACAGCCCCACCAGGATCTCGATCGGTTGACCGGAATAGCCGGTGGAGTTCACCCAGTCCGCGTTGATGAAGGCGTAACCAGCCAGCCGCTCGCCGGCGAACACCTTGGCGAGCGGCGGGCCGCCCTGCGGCGGGCCATAGTGATTCGCGCCGGGCACGAGCTCGCCAGCCGGGACCAGACCGATGAATTCCGCCAGCCGACTATCCGCCGCGTCGCATGGCGCGCCAACCGCCGCCAGGCAAAGCAGGATTAGCGCTCCGCACAAATGTATTACTATTTGTCGCAAAGGGCGTTCCATTCGATCAACAGTATATATTTATCTTACACATCGTCGAAAATTCTGATTCATTCATCGACGACGACTTTGAGAGCGACTGACGCGTGGCGCGCGGTGCCGGCAGCCTCGGTGTCGCATTCTTTACTGATTTTGCAACGCATCATTGACACCGTTTGCCTGAGAGCCAAAGTAACAACGTCAGAAAATAGCGTACTCCCGATCGCACGATTTGCGGTCTCAGGATTTGATCTATCGCAAGTCTGCGCCTATAATAATATGACACGTCGGTTTCGGAGGGACGGAGAGTGGGCAAGACGGGGCAGGTGACCGCAACGATAAGTTCCGCCGACGAGCTGTTGGCGCCACGCAAGCCATGTCGCGGACCGCAGCCGCGCGCTGCTCGGCCACGCGCCCGACCCCGCCCGCGTGCGTTGGGAGATGCCGGCCCGCTATGACGAGGAGGAGGCGCGCGGCGCGACGCTCGGCGCCTATCAGGCGCTCGCCTTCGCCGTGCGCAACGAGGAGCGCGCTTTCGCGTTCTACACTTATGTAGCCGCCGAGGCCGATGACCCCGACGTGCGCGCGCTGGCCGAAGAACTGGCGCGTGACGAGCTGGAGCATGCGGCGCTGCTGCGCCATCGGCGGCGCCGCGCCTTCCATGCCGAGCGGCCGGCCGCCGCCGAAATTCCGCCGAGCGTCGACGCCCTGCGCGCCATGGCGCGGCGCTGGGACGCCGAGGCGGCGGCGGCGCACGCGGCGCTCGCTACGACCCTGGATGAGGCCGGCGAGACCGCGGATGCCGCGATCTTCCGGCGCCTTGCCACGCAAGAGGCGGGCGCCGCCGCCGGCGCCGCCGCCCCCGCCGTTCCGAAGCTGCGCAGCGCGGCGGACGGGTTGCGGCTGTTGGAGGAAGGCTTCGATCGTTACGCGCTGATCGGCGACCGGGCGGGCGACGAGCGGGTGGTGGCCGAGGCGCAGCGTCTGGCTGGCGAGACGGTCGCGCGCCTCGCCTTGGCCGGCGGCGCGCGCGGCAATACGCTGCTCGGGGCCGACGCCGGCTGACGCCGCCTTTCGGCCTCCTGCGCCGACGATCCGCCGGTCAACCGGG
>JBEKSH010000318.1:0-4654 GCA_049517235.1 Roseiarcus sp.
CCCCTGCTCGACCGGACGCTTCAAATGCAAGGTCTTCGACGGCGCCGCGCCCAAAGTCTTTTCACCGCTGTTGTTCGTATCGCTCATGCGTCTTTCCAAATGCCCGGGCTCCGCCCGGCTGTTGTCGGTTCCGCCTTAAGCGGACGGCTCGCCGCCATCGTCCGCCCTTGCCGCAACGGGCGGATCACCCGCTTTATTCGATCGGTATTCGGCGAGCCGGCGCGCGCGATAGACGAAGGCCGCGCTCGCCTCGCCCGCGCCAAGCGCTGCATGTATCACATTTGTCCTGCCCAATGCCAAATCCAATTGGCTCGAAGAAAAGAGATTTATTCGCGCGATCCGATCGGCGTCCGCGGCGAACCGACCTCTCGCGATGCGCTCCAGCTTGGCCGTCCCGTCGGGCGAGGCGTCGCGCGCGTCAATGAGCGCGACGATGTCGCCGCCGCGGATCGCCGCTTCGACCTTGGCGGCGCCCGTCACGACCAGGCCCGCCTTGTTCACGATCGACAGGAACTGCAACGCGTCCCGCTCGATCATCAGATCCAGGTCGCGCGCCAGATCCGGCGAAGCCGAGGCCTTCGTCTTGAACCCGCGCGAGAAGGCCTGCTTGCGCGCCGCCTCCTCGACGACGGCGAAGCTCAGCTTCGTCCACACGCCCCTGCCGGGGAGCCTGCGGCGCAGATCGGGCGCCACGTCCCCGCTCGGCGACAAGGAGAAGCGGATCATCGCCTCGGGCGGTCCCTTTTCGCCCGTCACGATGCAGGTTCTCTCCGAATCGCCGCGATCCGGCTTGCCGCGGGCGGCCAATCGACTCTCCATCGCATCCATTCGCTCAAGGGGAGAAACGGCGCGCTCGCTTCGAACGCCGGCCTCTGGCGCGGGAAGGCGCCCGACAGACCCTATTCCACCTCGCCCGCTTCGTCGGGCTCGGCTTCCTGCGGCTCCGGCTGCGCCTCGATCCATCCGGCTTGCACGCGCGCGCCCATGATCATCGCGTCGGCCAGCTCGCGCGAAAGATCGAAGCCGTCGAGGAATCCGGGATGCCTCTTGGCGTCGCTTTCGCCGCGGTCCGTCCAGCCGACGAGATCGTCGGTCGCGCAACCCGCGAGGTCTTCGACGCTCTTGACGTCGTTTTCGCCCAATTTCACCAGCATCGGCGTGGTGAGGCCTTCGATCGATTTGAGATCGTCGGCGACGCCCAAAGCCTTGCGGCGCTCGTCGTATTCAGCCTCGATGCGCGCCAGGTGCCCCTGCGCGCGCGCCTGAATCTCGGCGGCGGTGTCCGCGTCGAACCCTTCGATCGCCGCCAGTTCGTCCGGCTCGACAAAAGCCAGCTCCTCGACCGAGCGGAACCCTTCGGAGGCCAGCAGCTGGGCGACGGTTTCATCGACGTCCAGCGCGCCCATGAACATATTGGTGCGCTCGACAAATTCCTTTTGACGGCGTCCCGATTCTTCCGCCTCGGTCAGGATGTCGATGTCCCAGCCGGTCAGTTGGGACGCCAACCGCACATTCTGCCCGCGCCGCCCGATCGCCAGCGAAAGCTGATCGTCGGGGACGACCACCTCGATCCGGGTGGAATCCTCGTCGAGCACGACCTTCATCACTTCGGCGGGCTGCAGGGCGTTGACGATGAAGGTCGCCGCATCGGCGGACCACGGGATGATGTCGATCTTCTCGCCCTGCAGTTCGTTGACCACCGCCTGGACGCGCGAGCCGCGCATGCCGACGCAGGCGCCGACCGGATCGATCGAGGAATCGTTGGAGATCACCGCGATCTTGGCGCGCGAGCCGGGATCGCGGGCGACCGATTTGACCTCGACGATGCCGTCGTAAATCTCCGGCACTTCCTGCGCGAACAGTTTGGACATGAATTGGGGATGCGTCCGCGACAGGAAGATCTGCGGTCCGCGCTGCTCGCGCCTGACGTCGTAGACATAGGCGCGGATGCGGTCGCCGGGGCGGAACATTTCGCGCGGGATCATTTCGTCGCGCCGCACCACCGCCTCGCCGGCGCCGCTGCCGCCAAGATCGACCACAACGTTGCCGTATTCGACGCGCTTGACGACGCCGTTGATGATTTCGCCGATGCGATCCTTGTAGACGTCATATTGCTTGTCGCGTTCGGCCTCGCGAATTTTCTGGACCAGCACCTGCTTGGAGGACTGGGCGGGGATGCGGCCAAAATCGAAGGGCGGCAACGACTCGGCGATCCAATCGCCGATCTGCGCCGACGGATTCTTCTTCTGGGCGTCGGCAAGGGCGATTTGCGTGGCGTCGTTCTCGACCTGATCGACAACCAGCAGCAGGCGCGAGAAGCGAATCTCGCCGGTCTTCGGATTGATCTCGGCGCGAACCTCGGTCTCCTGTCCGTAACGCGAGCGCGCCGCCTTTTGCATCGCGTCCTCCATCGAGGCGAGCACGATCGATCGATCGATCGATTTTTCGCGCGCGACCGCGTCGACGATCTGCAAGAGTTCGAGCCTGTTGGCGCTTACGGCCATGTAAATTCTCCTTCTGTGACCTTAAGCCGGCTTGTCGCCGCTTCGGGTCGCCTTGTTAAATCGTCTCGTCCTGGTTGTCGGGCGAGGTCTTGTTGGGCAAAGGCCTGGCTTTTTGCGCTTTGCGCTGTTTCTTGGCCGCCCTCTCGCGGCGCAACGCCGCGCGGATCAGATCTTCGGTGAGGACCAGCCTCGCTTCGTCCATTTCGTTGACCGGCAAGCTCACGAGGTCGCCCTCGCCGTCGTCCTTGGCGGCCAGGCGAAGCCGCGCCGCCATCGCCGGCCCGGTCCCCTGCAAGCCTTCGATCAGCCCGCGAAAACGCTTGCGCGCGCCCACCGGAACCGCCATTTCGATTCGCGCTTCATGGCCGACCGCCCGCTGGAAATCGGAAGCGCGCACCAGCGGCCTGTCGATGCCGGGCGATGAAATTTCGAGGCGATAGGCGCGGCTCACCGGATCTTCGAGGTCGAGAACCGGCGAAACGGCGATGCTCGCCCGCTCGCAGTCGTCGACCGTCATCGAGCCGTCGGGCCGTTCCGCCATGATTTGAACGGTGGTTCCGTCGGCCGCTGAAATTTTCACCCGCACCAGCCGCAACCCGAGGTCGCGTAGCGCCGGAGCGACAACGGCGCCGACGCGCCGCGCAAGGCCGCCCTCCGCCAGCAGGCGCGGTTCGTCGAGGGCGTCGGCGGGCGTCTGTTGCGTCTGACTCGACTCGGCGGCGGATTGTCTTTCGGCCATGGGTCCTGTCGGCAATAAAAAAGAGCGGGTCCCGGCCGGGGCCCACTCTCAAAAACCACTCCTCATCGAACGGATGAGAAGCTATGAGAAATCAACGGAGCTTCACATAGGCGACATTGTGGAGAAAAGCAAGCCTGTGTCCTGGCTCACGCCCAATGAGACTCGCGGACGGAGGCGGATTCTTTGATTGTTTGCTTGGCGGACCAGACGCCGGCGATCGATTCCCTAGTGCTGCGATTGCACGCCCGCTGACGGCTGCGCGAGCGAATTGCGCGCGGTTATCTGGCCCGACGCGTCGTTGAATTCCTTGCCGTCGCCGAGTTGAACCGTCGGCATGCAGCGCGGCGCGCAGGAATAGGATTCGCGCTCCATACCCCGCTGCACGATCAGCGTCGTGGTCGTCGGCACGACGCGGACAGTCTTCTCATCAAGAACATTGCCTTGCGCGTCCAGCGCAATCAGGTTGGTCTCGCCGAAACCCTTGCCGGTCACCACCATCGCGCCCGATCCCTTGAGCATCGTGACGTCGGCGACGATCGGATTGCCGATGACCAGGGTGACGGTTCCATCGGGGATGCGGGCGATTTTCGCCTGATCGAGCGTCACGCTCAGCACCGCCGCCAGCGCCTGCGCGGTCGCGGCTGTTGGCGCGGCGACGACCCACAGGCTCAGCATGAGAACGAATGAAAGGACGGAGCGAGGGCGCATCGGATTTAAGCCTTCTCAAGTCGGCTGACCGGCGGGCGTGAGCCCATGCGGTTGAAAAAGGGTGTCTGTGCGTCAATTTCACCTTGAAATGGTGAAGGAACCCTGAACGACCCCGATTTTCCGCGTCCGCGGACCGCCCGCCCGCGATTTTCGCGAGCGAACGCCGGCGCGGCGGTTGCGAGGCGCGCCATTTGCGGCCAAAAGGAGCGTCAATCCTGAGGCGTCGCATGAACAGCCGATTTTCCGAGGCGATGGCCAGGCTTCCTTTGGTGGCGATCCTGCGCGGAATCACCCCCGCCGAATCGCCCGCCATACTGCGCGCGCTGATCGGCGAAGGCTTTCTGCTGATCGAGGCGCCGCTCAATTCGCCCGAACCTTTAGCGAGCATAAGGGCGATGCGCGCGATCGCGCCGCCCGAGGCGCTGATCGGGGCCGGCACGGTCAGGACGCCGGGCGAGATCGAGGCGGTCGCCGGCGCCGGCGGCGACCTGATCGTCATGCCGCACGCCGACGTGGCGGTGATCGCGGCGGCCAAGGCGCGCGGCCTGATCGCTCTGCCGGGCGCAGCGACGCCGACCGAGGCTTTCGCCGCGCTCGGCGCCGGCGCCGACGCGCTCAAGGCCTTTCCCGCCGAGATGATCACGCCGGCCGTCGTCAAGGCCTGGCGCGCGGTCATTCCCGCTGATGTGCCGATCCTGCCGGT
>JBEKSH010000319.1:0-4641 GCA_049517235.1 Roseiarcus sp.
ATTACAGACCCGCACGCGATGCGATGAAACCTGTTGGCCATTGGCGTCGAAAAGCGGCTGATCTTCAAAGTGGCAGCCGGGCGGAGGGGCTGGAGCGTTGGCATGGGCCAACGCGTCGATGACGGTCGCCTCGATGGCCGCCCCAAAAATGCCGGCGGCGATTCCGGCCCCTGCGCCGCCAAGACCCGCGGGCGCCGCGGCATGGGCACCGCCGTGAACGCCGACTTTCGCGCCCTTAGCGGGGTGATGGAGGTCCGCGTCCTCGGCGAAGGCCGGCGCAACAAGGACAGGCGGAACACTGCCGGCGATTGCCACGCCGATCAAGACTGCTACTGCAAGTTTAACCATTGCGCGCCCTCCGTGCTGTTGGGTTTGATTGCAAACCGAGTAATGGCCGCGTTGATCGGCTCCGAAAAAGGATGAACGGCCAGATCGCACAGTGCTTCGCCCCTCGAGCAATTGCCTTGATCCGCCCAGTCACCATGCGCGGATTCCTGGTTCGAAAGCAAGAGCGGGCGTCCGGCGCTTCCGGGCGAAATTCCGTGGAGGTCCTTGCGTCGATGCGCCGGATAGTCGCGCCTTCCTTTGCTCCCGCGCCGGCTCCGACGCGCGCTTGGCCAATTTTTTGCTAGAGCTCCGAAGCGGCGCTCTTGCCTAGTCCGATGACGCGCCGCAACATGCAAAACCAGGGCCTAGCCTGCCGATCCGAGGTCGGCGTTCGAGGAGTTTGCCGCCAATGTCGATCGCTCCCGTCGGCCAAGCGCGCGAAGCGCACGCGGAAATCCAAACGCCCGAGACGGAAGGTCACGAGAAGGATATTCCCCTGCGCGGCGACATCCGGCTGCTCGGCCGCATTTTGGGCGACACGGTGCGCGAACAGGAGGGCAATGCGGTCTTCGAGATCGTCGAGCGCGTCCGTCAATCCTCGATCCGGTTCCACCGCGACAATGAAGTCGGCGCGAGGCGGGAGCTGGAGGCGATCCTCGACGGCCTGACAGCGGATCAGACTCTGACGATCGTGCGCGCTTTCAGCTATTTCTCGCATCTGGCGAATATTGCGGAGGATCAGCATCATATTCGCCGCAATCGCGCCCATGTGATGGCGGGATCCGCGCCCCGCGCGGGCGCGATGGCCCACGCCTTGAAGCGCGCCCGTGAGGCGGGGATCGACGCCAAAGCTCTGCGCGCTTTCTTCGATCGCGCCCTGGTGAGCCCCGTTTTGACGGCGCATCCGACGGAAGTGCGCCGCAACAGCACCCTGACGCGCGAACTGGAGATCGCGCGAATCATCGACGATCGTCAGCGCATGCAGGGCAACCGCCAGGAACTGCAAGAGAGCGAAGAAAGGCTGCGTCGCGCCATTCTGACGCTGTGGCGCACCAACATGCTGCGCCAGACCAGGCTGAAGGTGCTCGACGAAGTGGCCAATGGCCTCTCCTATTACGACTACACTTTCTTCAACGAACTGCCGCGCATTTACGGGGCGCTCGAGGATGAATTGGCGCGTCAGGCGCCGCCGGTCAAGGACAAGGGCCTCGCCTCTTTCTTGCGCGTCGGCTCGTGGATCGGCGGCGACCGCGACGGCAACCCGTTTGTGACCGCCGAGGTGCTGCGCGAGACGGTTCGCCTGCAAAGCGCGCGCGCCCTTCGCCACTATCTCGACGAGTTGCATGAGCTGGGCGGCGAATTGTCGCTCAGCGCCGGCCTCGTGCGCGTGAGCCCGGCGCTCAGCGAATTGGCCGAACGCTCGACCGACCACTCCGCCATTCGCCGAGACGAGCCCTATCGCCGCGCCATCGGCGGCATCTATTCGCGCCTCGCGGCGACCGCGCGCGAGCTCGATCAGGTCGTGGTTTCGCGCCGACCTCTGGCCGAGGCGCCCCCCTACCGGACGGCCGCCGAATTCGGCGCCGATCTCGACGTTATCGCTTCTTCGCTTGAGGAAAACGGCGGCGCCATCCTGGCGCGCGGGCGCCTTCGTTCGCTGCGTCGCGCCGTCGACTGCTTCGGGTTCCATCTGGCGCCGCTCGACCTGCGTCAAAACTCGGACGTGCATGAGCGAACCGTGGCGGAATTGTTCGCGGCGGCGATCCCGGGGATCGACTATCTGGAGCTGGACGAGGACGCGCGCATCGCCTTGCTCTTGCAGGAATTGCGTTCGCCGCGACCGCTCGTCTCGCCATTCCTGGCCTATAGCGAGGAGACGCAAGGCGAACTCGCGGTGTTCAACACCGCCGCCTGGATTCACAAGACCTATGGCGAGCAAGCGATTGTCACCAGCATCATTTCCAAGGCGCAAGGCGTCTCCGATCTGCTGGAGCTGGCCCTGCTGCTGAAGGAAGTCGGCCTCGTCGGCGCCGATGGGCGCTCGGCGCTCAATCTCGTTCCGCTGTTTGAAACGATCGACGATCTTCGCGCCTGCGTCGGGGTCATGGACCGGCTGCTGGGCATTCCCGAATATCGTCGGCTCGTCGACAACCGGGGCGGCGAGCAGGAGGTGATGCTCGGCTATTCCGACTCCAACAAGGATGGCGGCTTCGTCACCTCCGGCTGGGAGCTGTATAAGTCGGAGATCGGCCTGGTCGAGGTTTTCAAACGCCATGGCGTCCGCATCCGGTTGTTTCACGGGCGCGGCGGTTCGGTGGGACGCGGCGGCGGTCCGAGCTATGATGCGATCCTCGCGCAGCCGGGCGGGGCGGTGCAGGGCCAGATCCGCATCACCGAGCAGGGCGAAATCATTTCGAGCAAATATTCCAATCCCGAGGTCGGGCGGCGTAATCTGGAGATTTTGGCTTCGGCCACCCTAGAGGCGAGCCTGCTGCAGGAGAAGGTCGCCGCGCCCGATCCGGCCTTTCTCGTCGCGATGGAGCGCCTTTCGCAAAGCGCTTATTCGGCCTATCGCGGGCTGGTCTATGAAACCGAGGGATTCGAGCGCTACTTCTGGGCCTCCACCGTGATTACGGAAATCGCGACGCTCAATATCGGCTCGCGGCCGGCCTCGCGCAAAAAGACCACGGCGATCGAGGATCTGCGCGCGATCCCCTGGGTGTTCAGCTGGGCGCAGTGCCGGCTGATGCTGCCCGGCTGGTATGGCTTCGGCGCGGCGGTCAAGGAATTCATCAAAGCCGACCCTTCGAACGGGCTCGAACAGTTGCAGAACATGCACCGGCAATGGCCGTTCTTCCGTACGCTGCTGTCCAATATGGATATGGTGCTCGCCAAGAGCAGCCTGGCGATTGCGTCGCGCTACGCGTCGTTGGTGCCCGACGTCGCGCTTCGCGAAGCGATTTTCTCGCGAATCAGCCGCGAATGGCGCGATTCGATCGACGCCTTGCTGGCGGTCACCGGTCAAACCGACCTCTTGGAAAGCAATCCGCTGCTCGACCGCTCGATCCGCAATCGGTTTCCCTATCTCGATCCGCTCAATCATGTGCAGGTCGAATTGTTGAAGTTGCATCGCGCCCACACGGGGAATGAGAAAGTGCTGACCGGCGTCCAGTTGACGATCAACGGGATTTCGGCGGGCTTGCGCAACAGCGGCTAGGCGACGGTCTTTTCTGGAGCTTGACCGGTCCGTCCGCTGCGCGGGTTAACGATTTGTAATGGCTCGACTACCGATCCCACACGGGAATCCCTTGCGCGCGGCGGCGCGCGGGACCATATTGCGCGCAAGCGCAGCCGGCCGGCCCGAGCGGGCCGTTTTGGCGCGCGACCAACCCAATGAGGATTTCTATGTCCGACTATGACCGCACAGCAAACGCTCGTTACGGCGCCGGCGTTGCCCGGTCCGGCGTGGGCGCGATCGATCAGGGCCTGCGGGCCTATATGATCGGCGTTTACAACTACATGACCTTGGGGCTTGGCATCACCGGGCTTTTCGCGCTCGGGGCTTTCAAGCTTGGCGTCGTCGAAAATCAGGCCGGCGGCATCATCGGCCTGACGGACTTCGGCAGAGCGATTTACGTTTCGCCGCTGCACTGGGTGATCGTGCTCGCGCCGCTCGGGGTGGTGTTCTTCATTTCGGCCCGTATCAACGCGATCTCGGCGGCGAGCGCGCGCAACGCGTTTTTCGCCTTCTCGGCCCTCATCGGCTTGTCGTTGTCCGCCTTGCTCCTTCGCTACAGCGGCCTTTCCGTCGGGCGGGCATTCTTTGAAACAGCGGCGGCTTTTGGCGGCCTGAGCCTCTATGGCTATACGACGAAGCGCGATCTGTCCGCCTTCGGCTCGTTCATGGTGATGGGTCTTTGGGGCCTCGTCATCGCGAGCGTGGTTAACCTCTTCCTGCAGAGCTCCGGCTTGCAATGGGCGCTGTCGATCCTTTGCATCGTCGTATTCTCCGGCCTGACGGCCTGGGACACGCAGGCGATCAAGCAGGCCTATTTCGCCGGCGACGGCTACGAAATGGCGCAGAAGAAGTCGGTGTTTGGCGCTCTTCGGCTCTATCTCGACTTCATCAATATTTTCATGGCGCTGTTGCAGCTGACAGGTTCAAGCCGCAACAACTGATCGAAATAAGAGCGCAGCCCCGGCTCGCGACGAAGCGAGCCGGGGCTTTTCTTTGCCTCAAGCCTCTGCAAGACCCAGCACGTCGGCCATCGAATAGAGACCGGCCTTGCGCCCATGCGCCCAAAGCGCGGCCTT
>JBEKSH010000320.1:0-4638 GCA_049517235.1 Roseiarcus sp.
GGCGTATTCCGCGTCGCACTCCTTGACTGTCTTGGCGAAAGCGGGTTGCGCGGAAAGGGCGATCATCACGCTAAGCGCCGCAGCGAAAAGAACGTGAACAAAAGAATGTCGCATGAATTGGCCCCCTGTGCGCCAGCCGCAGCGCGTGATGGAATGCTATTTCATGATATGGGCGCACGCCAGAGGGCGTCGCCCCGATTCGACTCGCCTCCCGGCCGGTGGTTGACTGCTGGCCGCGATGAGAGGGCGCAATGAGTCCGCCGGTCACGTGTAAACGGTGCATGTTTCAAGTGGCCATCGGCCTGCATCTTGGACACTTGGCTTCGTTTTCGCCTGATCAGGCCAAAATGATGAAGCGGTGTAAAAGGGCTGTAGAACCAGGCTTTGCATACGACTGCTCTGACCTCACGTCAGCTCTATTGGCGACTCTTGAAAATGAAGCACGCCGCCCGCTGGCGGGCCTTCGTCACGTCGCAGATGACATGGGTGATCGCACGGCCAAGCTCGCTGCTGAAAATGACCGGCTTGAAGTTCCGCGCGACAAGCTCAGCGCAGCGAATGACGAATAGGTGCTTCGGCGAAGAAGGCGAAACGACCGCCGACGGCGGCACAGCCTTCAGCGATCGTTTCGCAGAGCGCGGGCCGGCTGGGGGGCGGGAGCCCGCGATGGTTCCCTATCGGGACCCGCGGCGAAATGATAGCGCGGCTATTTGAAGGCATTGTGTCGGGCTCGGCGCCGGAGGGCGTCGCCCGCCCGACTCGACTCGCACTCCGCCCGATGGTTGACGGCGGCACGAATGGCGATTTCGAGTCAATCTTTAGGCGCCTCCCAGTTGTGAATCGGCGCAGGGGTTGGCCCCTCAATCGGCGTCCAACACTGAGCCGAAACACACCGGCCTTCGGAATGTAACCTGAACGGCACGCCAGACCCCCGTGATAGCCGCAGCAATCATCTGCCTCTACGCGCCGTAAGAATGCTGCCACGACGCTACCCGTGCGCCAAAGTCTCGACGAACAATGGGACGAAATTTCCGTTTTTGACAGTGTTAACGACCATCGGCACCCCGATCTGGCGCTTCTGCCGGAAATAACCCGCGCCGACGTATTTCAAGGACGATCGGTCCTTTACGAATGGATTTCGCACCGCAAATTGCGGGATGGTCGATTTGAATCGATCGACGTTCTGTATGGCCGCTTTCCCAGCCCTGCCCAAGGTGGCGAGGATGATTTCCAAGGCGTATGCCTTGGTGCCGGCCTCGTCATTCCACTCACCTGCGATTCTTGTGTAGCGCCTTGCGAACTCCTCCATGTAGGCGCTTCGCATGTCGACGGTACTGGCCCCGCCCAACACCACCAGGCCGTCTGCAGCGCTTCTGGCGCCCCGGTTCAAAATGTTGATGTCCTGCGCTGCTTCCGTCACGAGAAAACCGCGATATCCCAGTTGGCGCGCGGTCTTGATAAGGTTCGGCGCGTCTTCGGGCGCAAGGTTCGTCAGCACGACGACATCAGGCTCCGCTCCGATGACTTTCGCCACTTCGGGGAGAACATCACTCGCGCCCGACCGGTAGGTACAATCGCAGGAGAGAATCGTCAGGCCTAACCGTTCCGCAGCAGCTATTGTTTCGTCACGCTGCCGTAATCCTTCTGGTGTGTCTGGAGCCAGGACGCTCAATCGTTTCGCCCCTCTGTGATCTCTAAGATACCCATAAATCGCCGGCCCTGCTTGAAATCCTGGAATCTGACCCAGTACCGCGTTCTCGTGCGGCGGCGCGTACATCGATCTCGTGTACGAGTAGGGAAACAGCATCGCGTTCTGTTTCTCGGCGACTGGAATCGCGCTCCCGATGGTCTGCTCCACATTAGGACCAATGACGTAGCGAACGCCCTCCTTGGCCATCAGCTGATTGGCGCCGGCCGCCGCAAGCAAAGGATCTAGCCTGTCGTCAAAGTGAGAAATCTCGACCCGGAATTTTTCACCTTCGATTTCCACACCTCCTCGCTCATTGTACATTTCAGCAGTCGCCAGCGCGCAATATTTGTTGACCAGCCCCCATTTGGCGCATGGGCCGCTCATCACCCCCAATACACCGATCCTAAGCACACTCTGGCCACCCGCCGCGGCGCGATCAGAGTGAAGTCGAATAGGTACGAACACCTGGCTCCGGTCTCTCTTAGTGCGCGCGCGCTTAGGCAAGCGGTGAAGATCGAGCAGTAGTCCGGTTTCGTCGCGCCGAGGGTCGACCAACTCATCGTGCGGAGTGCCGAGGCCGAGCGCAAACAGCGCGGAGGCGTAGAGTCCGAGTCCCACCACGGGATCGCCGTTCTCGATCTTGCTGTAGGTCGAGCGGTGGACGTCCACACAATCTGCCAACGTTTCGATCGTCAGACCGCGTTTGAGACGCGCGATCCTTATGTCCGCGCCAAACTTCTTCAGCGCTCTGCGCACTGGCTGGGGCAAAGTGCCTTCGAGGTCGCGCTTCACGGACGAACCACCCCCCCCCAAAAAGCGCATCCTGACCCGCAAGGACGGCAATTGCAAGGAAGCAATACTTGTGCCAAGCGAGACCCTGAAATAGCGCGTCTAACGCTCTGATTCCGCACGGATAGTGTAGGCCGCAGGAATTCCATAATGCCTTCAAGATGGGCATCTCTGCCGTTTTCGTGATCTTTAAATCCGCTAAGATCAGGAATTGACGGACAGACATTTTCTGAATTCATCGATCAATTGTCGGTTTTAAGCGACGTTAACGCGGCGAATGATCGTGTTATCACGATCTTTGACGCTGGGAACAAGAGTGCCTCTATTTGATGATTGCGCGCCGCGGGAGCTGCACCCATTCTCAAGATCAACGCGGGTCTCGCCTGTCGATGACTACTGTCAGCCTGCGGGGGAGCAGGAATGCGGGTCAAGGCAACGCGCTCGCCGACGACGTAGCGCCAATCATCGCGATGGAGAGGTGGCATGAATTCGATTCATTTTCCTACAGAGCTGGAGCTGGTTTCGCGGAGGCCGCTGCACCCAAACGATCTGTCAAGAATGCGACATTTGGGATTAGTTGGCGCAATTCTGGCGACGGCCATGGCGCTTGCCACCGGCACGCCAGCAATTGCCCAGGACGCGAAAACGACGCTGATTGTCGCGGGTCCGCGCACCCCGGAGTCTCTGGACCAAGAATATCCACCAACGGAGGCCGTTCACGAGGCGCGGCGCAATATCAACGAGCCGTTACTGCGTTACGCTTCAATGAGAGGCGAGGACGGCGTCACATATGAGGATTTCGGTAAAATTGAGGGTGGCCTTGCTGAAAGCTGGGACGTCAGCCCCGACAAGAAGTCAATCGTCTTCCATCTCCGGAAGGGGGTCAAGAGCTCAGCGGGCAACGAGCTGACCGCCGACGATGTGATGTGGACGTTCCAGCGCGGTTGGAACCTGAAGGCCAATTTCCATTGGTACATGTCGCAGGTCCTCAACGTCGCCTCGCCCGAGGAGGCTTTTAAGAAGATCGACGACCACACTGTTCAAGTAAATATCCCCTATTCATCGCCGCTCGTCGACCGGCTTTGGACAAATATAGGCCTGGGCATTCTGGACGCGCAGGAGCTCAAGAAGCACATCACGGCGGATGATCCCTGGGCATCGAAGTGGCTGTCCGCCAATTCAGCTTCGTATGGCCCCTATTTCGTGACGAGCGCCAACTACACGCCTGGTCAGCAAGTCGTATACGAAGCCAGCCCCAACTATTATCGTGGCGCCGCTCGCACCAAGCGTGTGATCTTCCGCGAGATGCCGACCTCTGCGAACCGAGTCGCCACGCTGCAGGCCGGGTCTGTCGATGTCGCGGAGTTCCTGCAGCCGCGAGAATTGGCGCTGCTGGAGAAGGACCCGAACGTGAAAGTGTGGAAGGTCTACGGGAACTATGTTCACCGTGTCGAGATGAACATGACGATGCAACCCTTCTCGGATCCGAGGGTGCGCCAGGCCATGAACTACCTCGTGCCACGCGAGCAGATTATCAAGGCTGTATACTTTGACACCGCCCGGATGACGAAGAGTCCGATTTCGGAAATCTATCCGGGCTACACCGACCAGTACTTCCCCTATGGAACGACTGAGAATGTCGACAAGGCTAAGGTTCTGCTCGGCGAGGCTGGGTTAGCCAGCGGCTTCAAGACGCAGCTCGGCTATCGCGCCGGCGACCAGATCGAGGAGGAGATCGCCGTCATCCTAAAATCGGCGTTCGCCAAGGCGGGAATCGACCTCGAACTGGACAAGCTGCCCGCCTCGACATTGGTCGAACGCTACTCGAAGGGCGACATCCCCATGTGGTTCTTCGAGGATATGGCGATCGTGCCGGATTCGGCTTACGTGGCCAACCTGTGGCTGAACAGCGCATCAGTGACGGACTACCCGCACTTCAAGGACACGGAAGTCGACGGCTTGATCAACGAGGATCTGAAGAGCACCGACGAAACAAAGCGCCTGGCCGACTCCCACCGCGTGCAGGAGATTTTCATGAAGGCCTCACCCTGGGTGTTTTTGATGAACCCGGGGTACCAGCTGGCCACCCGCAGCAACGTCAAGGGCTACGCCTGGTATACGCCGAACAGCAATGACTGGTACGACTTCTACAAAGAGTG
>JBEKSH010000321.1:0-4633 GCA_049517235.1 Roseiarcus sp.
CCCATCCGCCCGTCCATCGCACAGTTCTCTCGCCAAGCCATCGGCTGGTCCTCCCAGCCAACACAGAACTGTCACCCATCTATCCGGTCCATTCCGTCACCTATCTATCCGGGCTGGACACGGCGCTCCCCTTCTCCCGCTCGCGGGAGAAGGGGCAGATTCTGAACAAAGCGATCCTCATGTCGGCAGCCAGGTCATCGATCGACGCGCGCGGGGTTCCCGGCTGGCTTCAAGCTACGCCATTCGCCTTGGTGTTCCTGTTGTTCTTCGTGTTGCCGCTGATCTTCGTGGTGATCGTCAGCTTTTGGGATTACAACGATTACGAGATGCTGCCGGCCTTTACGACGCGCAGCTACACCGAGAGCTTCGAGGGCTGCCTCGCCCAGCTGCCCGACCTCTGCACGATCCTGAAGACCTATGTCTCCACCGCGAAATTCTGTCTGATCGTCTGGGCGGCGACCCTCGTCATCGGTTTCACAGTCGCCTATTTCCTCGCCTTCCACGTGAAGTCGGTGACGACGCAGATGGCGCTGTTCCTGGTCTGCACGATCCCGTTCTGGACGTCGAACGTCATCCGCATGATTTCGTGGATTCCGCTGCTCGGGCGCAACGGGCTGGTCAACCAGACCCTGATGCACGCTCATCTCATCAACGCGCCGCTCGAATGGCTGCTCTATTCGCCGTTCTCCGTGGCCCTCGCCTTCGTCCACTTGTTCACCTTCTTCATGGTGGTGCCGATCTTCAATTCGATGATGCGCATCGACCGCTCGCTGGTCGAGGCGGCCTATGATTCGGGCGCCAGCGCGTGGCAGACGCTGTGGAGCCTCATCGTTCCGCTGTCGAAGCCCGGCATCGTGATCGGCTCGATCTTCGTGGTGACGATCGTGATGGGCGACTTCATCACCTTCGGCGTGATGGGGGGCCAGCAGATCGCTTCGGCCGGCAAGGTCGTCGAGACAAGGCTGAACGCGCTGCAATTTCCGCCCGCCGCCGCCAATGCGGTGATCCTCCTCGCCGTGACCCTGCTCATCATCGTCGCCCTCAACCGCATCGTCGACGTACGCAAGGAGCTCTAGCGATGAGCGAGGGCCGCCCAGCCGCCTTCTACTGGCTCGCCGCGTTCTTCGCGGCCTTCGTGCTGTTTCTCTATGGGCCGATGATCGTCATCTTCATCCTGTCGTTCCAGGGTCCCGAGGGCGGCCTGACCTTTCCGCTCAACGGCCTGTCGCTGCACTGGTTCGAGCGGCTGTGGCGCGGCGGCGGCATCGTCGACATCAGCGGCGCGTTCCAGCGCTCGTTGCAGCTCGGCCTCGTCGTGATGGTGCTGACCGTGGTGCTCTCGCTCTCCGCCGGGCTCGCCTTTCGCAAGCGCTTCGTCGGTTCGAACCTGCTTTTCTTCGTCGCCGTGGCGAGCCTCATCGTGCCCTCGATCGTTACCTCGCTCGGCATCGCCCTGGAATTTCGCGTGCTCGATGATTTCCTCAAGACCCATGGACCGAGCTGGATCGCTGACGGCCTGACCACCACGATGGGCCTGTTCACGTCGGGGCTTGGCGCGCATCTCACCTGGACGCTGCCGTTCGGCCTTCTCGTGATGTTCGCGATCTTCAACCGCTTCGATCCTCGCTACGAGGAAGCCGCGCGGGATCTTGGCGCGACGCCCTGGGGCACGCTGCGCTACGTCATCCTGCCGATCATCCTGCCCTCGGTCATCGGCGTCGGGCTGTTCGGCTTCACACTCTCCTGGGACGAGATCGCGCGCTCGAGCCAGGCGATCGGCGAACGCAACACGCTGCCGATGGAGCTGCAGGCGCTGACGACGACGGTGACGACGCCGGAGATCTACGCTTTGGGCACCGCGACGACTGGCGTTTCATTCTTGGTTATCGCGGTTGCGCTCGGCGCGATTGCCATTCTGCGCGCAAGGCAGGCGCGCCACGGCTCGGACGCCGGACAGGCTTGAAGCAGGCATGAAAATCCTTGTCGTCAATCCCAATACGAGCGCCGGCATGACCGCGCGCATCGGCCAAGCCGCGCGGGCCGCCGCGGGAGCGCAAACGCAGATCGTCGCGGTCAATCCAATCAGCGGGCCCGCCTCGATCGAAGGCTATTTCGACGAGGCCTTCGCCGCGCCGGGCGTGATCGAGGAAGTCCTCAAGGGCGAGGCGGCGGGCATGGACGCCACCGTAATCGCCTGCTTCGACGACACCGGCCTGGAGGCGGCGCGCTGTTGCGCGAGCGGCCCGGTCATCGGCGTCGGCGAAGCCGCGTTTCATCTGGCCTCGCTGGTCGCCCATCGCTTCAGTGTGGTGACGACCCTGTCGCGCTCGATCGCGCCGATCGAGGCGAACCTCGTCAAATACGGGCTTGAGCGGCGCTGCGCGCGTGTTCGCGCCTGCGAAGTTCCAGTGCTCGCGCTCGACGACCCCACGTCCGGGGCGCGCGCGAAGCTGTCGGCGGAAATCGAACGCGCGAAGGCGCAGGACGGCGCCGACGCGATCGTGCTCGGCTGCGCCGGGATGGCGGCGCTCGCCGCCTCGCTCGCCCGCGAGCATGGCCTGCCGGTGATCGACGGCGTCGCGGCGGCGGTGAAGCTCGCCGAGGCGCTGGTCGCGCTTGGAGTCGCCACCTCGAAGCGCGGGCCCTACGCCAGGCCGATCGCCAAGCCCTATGCGGGAATATTCGCCCATGTCCTTGCGTGAGGCGTTCCGACGCAAGTAGGACAATTCCGCCGGAGCGGACCCTCGGCGCGCCGGCGCGCGTCAAGACGCGATCTCGCCGAAGCGCGCGAATTCCGCATCCAGGAGGCGGGGCCATGCAGTTTCATATGATCCCGGGCGGCCCGAAGCCGGTGGCGCCCTTCAGCCATGCGGTCGAAAGCGACGGATTCGTGTTCGTGACCGGGCAAATGCCGGATACGCCGACCGCTCCCGGCGTCCTGCCGGACGGCATTGAGGCGCAGACCCGCAATGTCATGACCAATCTGTCGACCGTGCTGGCCGGTCTCGGGCTTGGGCTCGAACACGTGGCGATGGCGCGCGTCTACCTCACCCGCTTCAAACAAGACTATGCGGCGGTGAACGAGGTCTACCGGACGTTCTTCGCGCAAGGGCGGCTCCCGGCCCGCACCTGCGTCGGCGTCACCGGCCTCGCCTACGACGCGCTGATCGAGATCGACATGATCGCCCGTCGTCCGTGACGGGCCGGCGTGCGGCGGCCGCCATGCCTGAGGAGGAGCTAATGGATCTGGTGACGCGATTGAACAGAGAGCCGCTGCCCTTCGCCGCGCTTCTCGGCATCGAGGTCGTCAGCGCCGCGCCGGAGCGGATCGTCGGCGAGATGACGGTGCGCGAGGAGTTCTGCACCCGACCGGCCGTGATGCATGGCGGCGCCGTCATGGCGTTCGCCGACACGCTTGGCGCGCTTGCGACGATCGTCAACCTGAAGGAGGGCGCCGGCACCACCACCATCGACAGCAAGACCAATTTCATCGGCGCGGCGCCGCTCGGGGCGCGCCTCGTCGGCGAGGCGACGCCGGTGCATCGCGGGCGCCGCACCATGGTCTGGCAGACGCGCGTTACGACGGAGGAGGGCAAGCTCGTCGCGCTGGTGACGCAGACGCAACTGGTGTTGTGAACCAGGCGCGACTTTGCACGATCACACGCCATGCCCGCCGGTGAACGGCACGAACGGAATGATCGCGCCGCCGTAAATGTCCGACCGCGTCACGCTGAACGTCCCGTCCGCCGCCCTTTGCTTGACCGCCTTGATGACATGCTGGGCGCCGGGCGGGCCGACGGGAATGACCATGATTCCAGTCGGGCTCAACTGTTGCAGAAGCGGCGGCGGGATATGGTCGATGCCGCAGGTGACGATGATCTTGTCGAACGGCGCCGCCTCCTCCCAGCCGTAATAGCCGTCGGCGTTCCTCGTGTCGATGATGGCATACTCGCTATAGCCGCGCGCGATCAGCGAATCGTAGAGCGCGCGGGTGCGCCGGGCCAGGGCCAAAATGATTTCGACCGTCCAGATCCGGTCCGTCAGATACGAAAGATAGGCCGACTGGTAGCCCGACCCGGTGCCGATTTCGAGCACCTTGTCGCCGCGCTTGACGGCGAGCGCGTTGGTCATGCGCGCGACCGTATGCGGCCCGGTGATGGTGACGCCGAAACCGATGTTGAGGTGATGCCATTCATAGGCGCGCGCGAGGTTTTCCGGCGTGACGAATTCCTCGCGCGGGGTCAGCAGAAACGCGCGCTTGTCCGCCTCGTCCCACACGTCCTGATGACTGACGAGCTGAAGAAAGCGGTCGAAACGCTCCCCGAGAAAGCCCGCGTCCTCGCCGCGGTTCTTTTCCATCCACGCGACGAAGGCTTGGCGGCTTTCCATCGGCGGCGTCATGTCCCAGCCAAGGGGCGTGGGAACGTTCGCTTGCGCGAGGCTGGCGATATTCGCCCAAACGAGGGCGCTCGCGGAGCCAAAAAGGAATTGGCGTCGGTTCATCGGAACACTCCGAATTTGTCTCCCGATAGGCCTGCGCCGAAATCCGATCAGGCGGCGGCTCTCTTCGTCGACCGGCGGACGGCCGCCCTCCCAGGCGGCGGCAGCAGGAGATCGGCGGAAATGCGGAAGC
>JBEKSH010000322.1:0-4631 GCA_049517235.1 Roseiarcus sp.
AGACCTCGCGCAGGCGATGGCTGACGTAGATGATCGCGATGCCGCTGCTCTTGAGCCGCCGCAGCTGAGTCAGCAGATTGGCGGTCTCGACCTCGGTCAACGCCGAGGTTGGCTCATCGAGGATCAATATCTTGCCGCCAAAGGACAGCGCCTTGGCGATCTCGACAAGTTGGCGAAGCGAGAAGTTAAGGTCGCGCACCTTGACGCGCGCGTCTACGGGGATATCCAGTTCGCGCAGCAGCGCCCGGGCGTTGTCGATCAGCCGGGCGTCATCGACAAATCCGCCCGCGGTCCGCGGAAGACGCCCGACGAAAATGTTTTCGGCAACCGAGCGCGAGGGAAAGAGACTCAATTCCTGATGAACGATCGCAACGCCGCGTCTTTGGCCGTCGGCGGGATTCCGGATTTCGACGGCGCGTCCCTCGATCACGACGCGGCCGGCGTCGGGACGCAGAACGCCGGCGAGAATATGCATAAGTGTGCTCTTGCCCGCCCCATTCTGGCCGAGCAGCGCGTGAATTTCGCCGCCGCGCACGTCGAGTGTGACGCCGTCGAGCGCGCGCACGCCGGGAAAGCTTTTTGAGACGCCATCAATCTCAAGCAGCGGGCGGGCGGTGGTCTGCGAGGCTTCGAGCGCCTGCTTCACATCAACACCCTTTCCCGGACATGACCGACTCGAGCATAAAGGCCCATAGCGGAATCGGTCATTCCTAGAGCTCCCTCGGACCCAAACGCGGCGGATCAGACCGGCGTGTGGTTTTATCGTTTAGCTGGAGGTTATCGTGAAATTCCCGGTATGGCAACGAAGGGGCGCAAAAAAATTCGCGCGCCTGCCGTTCAACACATATATCTTTATACTTCAAGGTGTTATGTAGAGTTATCAGGCGGATTTGACGTTTGAATGAGACGGTACGCTGGCCATCGAACAAGTTGTCCCGCTAGACGGACGATGCGCTTATTTGCCAATCTGGCGTATCGTTTCGTCGGAATTATGGAGGGATAACGCCGTGGCGTGCATAGCACAGTCGACGTCGGACGAGTCGGCCGTGGCCAACGGAGCAGTCGTCGCACGCCGGCAAATCGGCGAACGAATCGACGACGCGGTCGATCAAGCTGGCGGCGCGTCGGACGGGACGGAACGGAATCCGCGGCCCGGCTCAATCGGGTTTGCGATCGCTGCCCTCGAGGCTTTGACGCTTGCCGACGCCTTCGCCCCGCGCGACAGCTTAGGGCGCCGGCGAGTCCGCGGCGTCGCTGAGACGGCGGTTCGGCGTTCCCAGCGAAGGGCGACGAGCGAAGCCCGCGAGAAACGACGCCGCGTGACGCTCGCAGCGAAACCGATCACACGATACGCGTACGAGTTTCGACATCGACGGACATTCGCGCCATGAAAAAGATCGTCACGGTTGGTGAAATCCTGGTCGAGATCATGGCGGTTGACCGGGGCGAGGGGTTCCTGGAGCCGATCCGCCTGGTCGGGCCGTTTCCCTCCGGCGCGCCGGCGATCTTCATTGATCAGGCCGCCAAGCTCGGCCAGCCTTGCGGGATTATCAGCTGCGTCGGCGACGATGATTTTGGGCGCCTCAACGTCGAACGGTTGCGACGCGACGGCGTCGACGTCAGCGCCATCGGCGTGGTGGATGACGCCGCCACCGGCAGCGCGTTCGTGCGCTACCGCGCGGACGGAGGGCGCGACTTCGTCTTCAACATCAAGCATAGCGCCTGCGGCGCCACGCGCTTCGACGCGGCGGCCGCCGCTTTGGTCGAATCGAGCGATCATCTCCATGTCATGGGGACGGCGCTGTTCTCGGCGTCGATGATCGCAACCGTCGACGCCGCGCTGGAAGAGACGAAGCGGAAGGGCGGCACTGTTTCGTTCGATCCGAACATTCGAAAGGAGATGCTCGATCTGCCAGGCATGCGAGCGGCGCTCGACAGGGTTTTCAAACGCTGCGATCTGTTCATGCCGAGCGGGGCGGAGCTCTTCCTCTTTTCGGGCGCGACGAGCGAGGAAGCCGCCGCGTCGGAAATTCTCGGTCTTGGCGTGAGGGTAGTCGTCGTCAAGCATGGCGCCGACGGCGCCGTCTACTACGCCCGGGACGGCGCCATCCGCCAGCCGGCGTTCCACGTCGAGGAAGTGGATCCGACCGGCGCCGGCGACAGTTTCGGCGCCGCGTTCGTGACCTGTTGGCTCCGCGAAATGCCCGCCGTGGTGGCGCTCAGGCTCGCCGCGGCGAGCGGCGCGCTGGCGGTTACGCGGCAGGGGCCCATGGAAGGCGCCTCGACCTTGTCGGAGATCGAAGCCTTCATAGCCCAAGCCGGGTCGTCGGCATGACGGAGACCCCGATCCAACGCCTCGCGCGCGACAGACTGGCGGCGCGCCGAGGCGGCGTCGCCGCCGTTTGCACAGCCCATCCCATGGCGCTTGCCGAGGCGTTGCGGCACGGCGTCGCCGAGGGCGGGCCGGTATTGATCGAGGCGACCTGCAATCAGGTGAACCAGGACGGCGGTTATACCGGCATGAGACCGGCGGATTTTCGCCGACTCGTCGAGAGAATCGCCGCGAGGACGGGGTTCGACGCCGGCGCGCTGATCCTGGGCGGAGACCATCTTGGCCCCAATCCGTGGCGCAGGCTTGCGGCCGAGACGGCGATGGCGAAGGCCGAAGCGATGGTCGCAGAGTACGTCCAAGCTGGATTCAGCAAGCTTCATCTTGACGCCAGCATGGGCTGTCTCGGCGAGCCTGATGCGCTCGCCGACGAGATGACCGCCAGGCGCGCAGCGCGCCTCGCCGCCACGGCTGAAGCCGCGGCGCACGAGGCCGAGCTGCCGGCGCCGGTCTATGTCATCGGCACCGAGGTTCCTCCGCCCGGCGGCGCGCTTTCAACGCTGCGCGATATCGAGCCGACGCGCCCGGAGGCGGCGCTCGCGACGCTCGACATCCATCGGCAGGCCTTCGTCGCCGCCGGTCAGCAAGCGGCCTTCGAGAGAGTGATCGGCCTGGTCGTTCAACCCGGCGTCGAATTCGACAGCGGCGATGTCGCGGTCTACGGGCGCGCGCGAGCGCGCTCCCTCTCAGAAACGCTGTCGCTGATGCACGGCCTCGTCTTTGAGGCGCATTCCACCGACTACCAGCCGCCTGACGCCTTGGCGGCGCTGGTCGCGGACGGCTTCGCCATCCTCAAAGTGGGTCCGGCCCTGACTTTTGCGCTGCGCGAGGCGTTATACGCTCTTGACGCGATCGCTGTCGTGCTTGGACTAGCCACGCATGAGGACGGCCTCGCCGCCACCATGGAGCGTTTGATGCTGCGCGAGCCCGAGCACTGGCGCGGGCGCTATTCGGGAACCGCCGACGAACTGCGCGTGCAGCGTCATTACAGCTACGCCGACCGTATTCGGTATTATTGGCCGCATGCCGAAGCGCAAGCGTCCGTCGCCCTGCTTTTGCGCCGGCTTGAAGGCCATCAACTCCCCGCGCCGCTGATCAGCCAATATCTCGGCGCGCTCTATCCCGCTGCGATGGGTGGCGCGATCGGCAGGACGGCGCTCGAGCTCGTCGACGCCGCGGTCCGCCGTGTCCTCGAGGGCTATGCCCGCGCATGCCGAGCGCCGGGCTGACGCGGCGCAACGCAACCGATAATTCACGACGGCGCGGCTTCTGCAGCAAGGTCAAGGGCTAACGACGGTCCGCATCGACCCGGCGCGCCGTGCAATCCCGAAACCCGCCGCGGCCGGCCAGGAGTCCAACGAAGCCTTCACAGCTTTCAAGAGTCGCTTGGCATGCTGTCGCAATGCGCCGCCGCCTGATTGACGACCGCGAGCGGGCAGCGGGCGTATCGGCAATCACCGAACTAAACGATGCTATTCTAGCGGTGCCTGTCTCAATTCGCGACGCCGCTTCCTCCGCCCACGATGGCGTGCGAAGCTACAGATAATTCACGCTAATATGTGTGAAATCAAATTGATGCGAGATATTGCGCGCCTCGTTTGCCAAACGTCGATAAACGGTGGTATCCATCAGCTAATCGTTGCGCTCCCAATGTTTGAATTGCGACGGCGATAGGAGGCAGGCGCGGCGCGATTTCTCGCCAGCACGGGATATTTGGGAGAATTTCCGACGCTTCAGCCCCGACGTCATCGAAAACCTATCAAGCAGGGCGGAGTCTAAGAGGGAGGTGGAAAAGAATGATGAAATCGATCAAGGGACCAGGGATATTTCTCGCTCAGTTCGTCGGGGATCAGGCGCCCTACAATACGTTCGACACGATCTGCGGCTGGGCCGGCTCGCTCGGATATAAGGGCGTGCAGATCGCGGCCTGGGACGCGCGACTGATCGACCTGAAGACAGCCGCCGAAAGCAAGGCCTATTGCGACGACCTGCGCGGCGTCGCCGCCAAGAATGGGGTCGAGATTACCGAGCTCGCCACGCACCTCCAGGGCCAGCTTGTCGCGGTCAATCCAATCTACGATGACGCGCTCGATGCGTTTGCCGCGCCGGAGGTGCGCGGCAATCCGAAGGCTCGCCAGCAATGGGCGGCCGAGCAGGTCACGCTGGCGGCGCGCGCGAGCCGCAATCTCGGTCTTAACGCGCACGTCACTTTCTCCGGCGCGCTCGCCTGGCCTTTCCTATA
>JBEKSH010000323.1:0-4626 GCA_049517235.1 Roseiarcus sp.
CACCTGGAGGAGGTGTTGGCGCGGGTGCGGGCGCTGTTGCGCCGTTCGGCCGGCCACGCCAAAAGCGAATTTACCTGCGGGCCTGTCCGCCTGGACACCCGCACCGGCCGGGTCGCCGTCGAAGGCAATCCGGTTAAGCTCACCTCGCATGAATATCGGCTGTTGTCGTACCTGATGCACCATACCGGCCGCGTGGTATCGCGCACCGAACTTGTCGAGCATCTCTACGATCAGGATTTCGACCGCGACTCCAACACCATCGAGGTCTTCGTCGGCCGCTTGCGCAAGAAGCTCGGCGTCGACATCATCCAGACCGTGCGCGGCCTTGGCTATCTCGTCGGCGGCGATGGCGCGCCGGCCGAAGCGGCCGCGCCCGCCGCCAGGCCCTCGCGCTGAGCCCGATGCGACGCCCCGCATTCCGCGCCCTGGATTGAGAGAGAATGCTTAAGGCGCTGAACGCGCAATCCATCGCGGCGCGCCTGTTCCTGTCGGCGGCGTTGTGGAGTTCGACGATCCTCATCGTGGCGGGTCTCGGCCTGACGGCGATCCACGCGCGCTCGACCGAGGCGGCGTTCGACGAGCAACTGGGGGTCTATCTGAAGGCCCTGGTGGCCAATGTCGCGGCGCCGGGCGACGAGGCGCACGGCGGGCCCGGACAATTTATCGATCCGCAGTTCGAACTGGCCCGCTCGGGCTGGTATTGGCAGATCACGCGGCTCGACTCGGCGCAGCCCGACATCAAGGGTTCGCGCTCGCTGTTTGCCGCGCAATTGCCCCATCTCGCCGAGGCGGCGAGCCAGTCCGAATCGGGAGCGGCGCGCAGCGGCTATGTGGTCGGCCCCGACGAGCGCAGCCTGCGCATGATCGAGCGGGTGATCGATGCGGGCGACGAAGGCCGTTATCTCATTCAGGTCGCCGGCAACGCGGAGGAGATCGAAGCGGCGATCGTCGATTTTGAATTTGCGCTCGCGGCGACTTTCGTCGTGCTGCTCGCCGCCATTCTCGGCTCAATGGCGCTGGCGGTCCGCTTCGGGCTTCGCCCGCTGCGCCGGCTGCGCGAGGGCGTCGCCGCCATCCGGCGCGGCGAGGCCGAGCGGATCAGCGGCGATTTCCCGCAAGACATTTCGCCGCTCGCCGCCGAGGTCAACCTGTTGCTGGAGGCCAATCGCGAGGTCGTCGATCGCGCGCGCACGCAGGTCGGCAATCTCGCGCATGCGCTGAAAACGCCGCTCAGCGTCATCCTGAACGAAGCGGACGCCGGCAGCCCGACGCTCGCCGCGAAGGTCCGCGAGCAGGCCGAAGTCATGCGCCGTCAGGTGACATTCTATCTCGATCGCGCGCGAGCGGCGGCGCGGGCCGGATCGATCGGTTCGGCGACGGAGGTCAAGCCGGTGATCGAGGGCCTCGTGCGAACGTTCGACAAGGTCTATCGCGATCGCGCGCTGACCTTCGCCGTCGCCGTGCCCGACGGCCTGCGCTTTCGCGGGGAAGCGCAGGATCTGACCGATCTGATCGGCAATCTTCTCGACAACGCGGGCAAATGGGCGCGCGAACGCGTCGACATATCGGCGGCGCGCGACTCCCGTCTCGACGCCGTCGGGCGCGCCTATTTCGTCACTCGGATCGATGACGACGGACCGGGCCTCGATCCGCAAGCGCGGACCGCCGCGCTGCGCCGCGGCCAGAAGCTCGACGAATCGCGTCCGGGCTCCGGGCTCGGCTTGTCGATCATCGTCGATCTCGCCCATATCTACGGCGGCTCGTTGTTGCTTGAGGACAGCCCGCTTGGCGGCTTGCGCGCGACATTGCGCCTGCCGGCGCTGTGAATCTGGGGGATGGACCGCCAGCGTCCCGCGCGCTGTTCGCCGCGCGATATTGCGCAACAGGCGCCCATGATGGACATTGCGGCGCGCAGCGGGCGGGACCCTCGCGGTCCCGGCGCGTCTCCCGCCCGCGCGCTCTGATCCTTCGAGGGTTGTTTTTCATGAAGCGCGCTGTTCGCATTGCGGTTTGCGGCGTCGGCGCCTTGTCGCTCGCGGCCTGTTCGGGCGGCGGCTCGACGCTCGGCGCGGGCGGCGCTTCCGCTCCGCCAGCCCCGGCGCCGGCCGCCGTTGCCGAATTGCCCAGCGGCGCGGCGTTGGGGGGTGTTCTGGGCGGTCCGGTCGGCGCGGCGCTCGACCAGGCCGATCGCCAGGCCGCCTATGACGCGCAAGTCGGCGCGCTCGAGGCGGGCGAGCGGCGCTCTTGGCGCGGCGACAGAGGCGCCTTCGGCTACGTCGAACCCGGGCCGGGCGCTGAAACCGCGCAGGGCTATTGCCGGCCCTATGCGCAGACGATCTACATCTGCGGGCGGCCGCAACGCGGCAATGGGCTCGCCTGCCGCCGGCCCGACGGCGCGTGGCGGATGGCGAGTTGAGAGGGCCGGCTGGGAGCCGGTTTTTCGCCGCCGACCGCCCGCCGCGCGGCGGCCGAGGGGAAATTTCGCCTTGCCATCGCCATCGTCATGATGTTCTCAAGGCGAGTTAAGCGGCCTTGCGTGGCCAAACCACGATTGATCAAGCTCGGATCGAGCAGAATCAACGCCGCCCGAGACTGAAAAGACCGGGCGGGCTTTCCAGGCCTGCCTGGTTCAAAGGCAAGGTAAAATGCTTTGGGTCGCTTTCGCCTTGATGACCGGCGCCGCCATCTTGTGCGCGCTGTGGCCACTGTCGCGCCGGCAATCGGGCCCGGAAGGACAGGCGCGCGCGATCGCTTTTCATAAAGCGCAACTTGCCGAAATCGACCGCGACGTCGAGCGTGGACAATTGCCGCCGAGCGAGGCGGCCGGCGCTCGCGCGGAGGCGGCCCGCCGGCTTATCGCGGCGAGCGAGGCGGCGAAGGCCGCGGCGGCGGGGGACGGACGCCCGTCCGTTCGCGCCCGCGCGGCGGCCGCCCTGGCGATTGTCGTCGTCGTGCCCGGAGTGGCGCTCGGCCTCTATGCGCGCCTGGGCAGCCCCAATCTGCCGGACCAGCCGATCCTCTCGCGCGCGGCCGACCCCGCGAAGAGCGACGATATTGACGCCGCGCTCGCCAAGGTCGAGGCCCATCTGATCGCCCATCCCGACGCCGGGCTCGGCTTCAAGGTCATTGCGCCGGTCTACATGCATCTGGGCCGTTTCGACGACGCGGCGAAGGCCTATCGCGACGCGTTGCGCCTGCTCGGCGAAGACGCGTCGCTGCGCGCCGATTACGGCGAGGCGCTGACGGCCGCCGCCGGCGGGATCGTCACGGCGCAGGCGCGCGCCGCCTTCGAGCAGGCCTTGCCGGGCGATTCGCCCAAGGCGCGCTATTACCTCGGCCTCGCCGCCGAGCAGGAGGGGGATAGGGCCAAAGCAATCGCTCTCTACGAGAAGCTGGCGCAGGACGCACCGGGCGACGCGCCCTGGCTCGGCGCCCTGCGCGAGCGTCTGGCCGCCCTGAAAGGCGCGCCGGCGGGCGGCGAGGCGGCGGCGGTCGCCGCGCTCGACCCCGATGCGCAGCAGGCGGCCATTCGCGGCATGGTCGAACGTCTCGCCGCAAGGCTTGCGCAAAATGGCGATGACGCGCAGGGATGGCTGCGCCTTATTCGCGCCTATTGCGTGCTTCATGAGACGGATAAGGCGAGGCAAGCGATGGCCGAGGCGCGCAAGGCGACGGCGGGCGACGCGGCGGCGGGCCGCGATCTGGACGCGCTGGCGCGCGAATTCGGGCTGGGGAGCTGAGCGTTGACGCGCAGGGGCAGACGTCTCACCCTTATCGGCGCGGCGCTCGGCGTCGTCGCCTTCGCCGCCGCGCTGGCGCTTTACGCATTGAACGACAGCATCGTGTTCTTTTACGGTCCGAGCGAAGTTCTGCAAAAGAATCTCGCGCCGGGCGCGCGCCTGCGCATCGGCGGCCTCGTCAAAGCGGGGTCGCTGGTCAAGAGCGAGGGGCAAAAGGCGGCTTTCACGATCACCGACAACGCCAATGACGTCGCCGTATCCTATCAAGGCCTGCTGCCGGATCTGTTTCGTGAAGGCCAGGGCGTCGTCGCGGAGGGCGTTCTGGTGGGGCCCGGCCAGTTCCGCGCCGATTCCAACACAGGCGTGCTCGCCAAGCACGACGAGCGCTACATGCCGCGCGAGGTGGTCGACGCGCTGAAAAAGCAGGGGCGCTGGCAGGAAGGCGAAGCCAAGCCATGATCGTCGAGATCGGACATTACGCCTTGACCCTCGCTCTCGCTCTGGCGCTGGTGCAGGCGGTCGCGCCGCTATGGGGAGCCTGGCGCGGCGACGAGCGCCTCGCCTCGATCGCCCAGTCGACGGCGCTCGGCCAGTTCGCCGCGATCGCGCTGTCGTTCGGCGCGCTCGGCTACGCGCATCTGGCGTCCGATTTTTCAGTCCTCAACGTCGCCGAGAACTCCCACACCGCCGTGCCGGCGATCTACAAAATCTCCGGCATATGGGGAAACCATGAGGGCTCGATGCTGCTCTGGGTTCTCATTCTGGCGTTCTTCGGCGCGCTGGTCGCGGGCCTCGGGCGCGGCCTGCCGCCGATGTTGCGCGCCAATGTTCTGGCCGTGCAGGGCCTCATCGCGAGCGCTTTCCTCGCCTTCATCCTGATGACCTC
>JBEKSH010000324.1:0-4625 GCA_049517235.1 Roseiarcus sp.
TTTTTCAGGCACTCGACGGCCTTCTCGTATTTGACGGCATAGGTTTCGATGAAGGCGTCGAACGCCGCATCGGCGTCTTTCGTCGTTTCGGCCATCCAGATGTCTTGCAGCATGCGCTTGGCCTTCGGCTGCTGGCTCTTGGGCAGCTTGTTGAGGACCTTAGAGCCTGTCCGAAATTCGGGGACATCTGAAACCATCGCCGCGCGCGACCTCTCGCGTGGCCGCGCCACGCGAAGAATGGATCGAGATTCCAGTTCCCTCCCTGGTTGAGACGACTGACCAGGTGGAACAGCAACTGTCCGCCGGCCTGGGCGAAAGGCAGATAGCCGAGTTCATCGAGAATGACGAAGTCGAGACGCGTGAGATAATCCGCGAGGCGTCCCTGGCGTCCAGCGCGCGCCTCCGCCTCAAGCCGGTTGACGAGATCGACGGTGGTGAAGAAGCGGCCGCGCGATCCGGCGCGGATGCAGCTTCGCGCGATGGCGATCGCCAGATGCGTCTTGCCCGTGCCGGTTCCACCGACGAGGACGACATTGCGCCGACTGGCGATGAAGTGCCGCCGGCGAGGTCGCGCACCAGGACCTCGTTGATGGGCGTTCCCGCGAACACGAAGTCGTCGACGTCCTTGGCCAACGGCAACTTGGCGATGGCGAGCTGGTATTTGATCGAGCGCGCCTGCTTCTCCGATATCTCGGCCTTCAGCAGATCGCCGACAAATCTCTGCGGCTCATGCTTGCGCTTGAGCGCCGTGGCGAGGGTCTCGTCGTAGGCGTTCTTCATCCCAAAGAGCTTGAGTTCGCCCATCATGTCGAGGACTTCGGTTCTTTCCATGGTCAGGCGCTCCTGAGTTGATCGTATCTGGCGCAATCGGCGATCGGCGCGTGCCGGAGCTTCAGCGCATCGGGGGTCATAATGGTCGCCGCCGGTCCAGGATCGCGCTGGCGCGCTAGGATGTTCAGGATCACGTCGGCCGAATGGACGCTCTCGGACAACGCCTGGGCGCAGGCGGCTTCCACCGCCGGCAATCCATCGGTGAGCACGGCGGCGAGGATTTTCACCATCTGCCGATCGCCATCATCGGACCCAGCGAGCTTGCGTCGCACGCGCTCCAGCGCCGCCGGCAACACCCAGTCCTTGAACGGCGCGCCGTTGCGCAAAGCGCCCGGTTTGCGGGCCAGAACCGGCACGTAGTGCCAGGGATCATAGACTGTCTTCCCGCGGCCGAAGGCGCGTGGATGTTCGGCGACGACAATCCCGTCCTGCCGGATCACGATCCTGTCGGCGTACGCGTGGACCTCGACCGGTCGACCAACCGCGCTGGCGCTCACCGAGTATTTGTTGTTGTCGAACCGCACCAGGCATGTTTTCGACACGGAGGCCTGATGCGCGTGGAACCCGTCGAAGCGGCCGCGATAGGGAACGAGCTTCGTGCGCTCTTCCTCGAAGACCTCCCACACCGTCCGCTCGGGTCGCTCGGGATGGGGATGCGCTTTAGCGTAGGCGATACATTTATCCAGGAGCCAGGCATTCATCTCGTCGTAGGTCTTGAACCGCAACCTCGGCGTGAAGAAGCGCTCCCGCACGAGACCGACCTGGTTCTCGACCTGACCCTTTTCCCACCCCGAAGCAGGCGTGCAGGCGACTGGATCGACGAGATGAGCCGTTGGCGTCGATTGCGGCGCAAAGGCTCATAGCCGGATACGCCCTGGGAGAACAGCAATCCTTTGATCCGGTTGACGTGCTGGACTCGCTCGATGGTCAGCGTCTTGCGCTCACGGCAAAGCCGGCGGCTGTCTTCGTCCTCTGGCGTCGGCGCCCTGGCCATGGCGCATACGCGCGGTTCGCCGCGTTTGTATGCCAGCAGCGCGCGAACCAAAGCCTCGCCGTCGATCCTATCGGTCTTGGCCCGCCGCCGGCGCCGTGACGTCGCAATCGAGGCCGGATCCACCACATAGCTTTCGATTCCCTCGTTCTGCAGCACACGATGAATCCAAAAGCCGTCCAGTCCCGCCTCCTGAATGACGATGATCGGGAAGGATTTCCCCGTGCGAGCGAACGCCTTCTGCTTGAGCTCCGAAAAGCGCGACAGAAGCGCGGCGGTGTCTCCGGCCGATACGCTGTGCTTCGACATCTTCTCGCCGCCGCCCGGCGACACCGAAGTGATCAGCCAGGTTGAACGGCTCAGTTCCAATGAAACGAAAATGGCGCCAAGATTGGTTCGGATAGCGGTCGGTTCTTCGCGATGGCGATCGAATGACATGGGTCGCCTCCAAGGATTGAGTGGATAGACAACCTCAACCTGCTCGTAGAACTGGTCGCTATCCACACCCCATGGGATCTTTTGCGCCCGTCCCGTGTTGGTGGACGCGGATGATGGTTCCATCGATCAGGGCGTATTCGAAATCGGGATCGCCGGACAAGACTTCGAAAAGACGCTCGAAGACGCCTTTCAACGCCCATCGCCGCAAGCGCTGGAACACCGAGTTCCAGTTCCCGAAGGCCTCCGGAAGATCGCGCCAGGGGCCGCCGACCCGAACCACCCATGACACCGCCTCCAGGAACCTCCGATTGTCGGCTCCCGAGCGGCCCGGATCACCCGCCTTGCCAGGCAGATGCGGAGCCGCGCGTCCCCATTGATCATCGCTCAAGACCAGACGATTCAAGGCATCCTCCATTTTGGAGCCTTGAATCAAAAATGCCTTGCCCGAGGCTTTCCGAGCCCGCATGAATGTCAACAGGCCTTAGAGCGGGATGCGAGGCAGAGTCGACTTGGGATTGAACGTATGGACGTTTTGTTCTTCAACCGGTATCGATTAGTTAGGACGCTGTAGAAGATATTGGGGAACCACGGGGGAATCACGCGCTCATTTTTCAGGCAGTTTTACAAGCGCGAATGCGAGAAGAACCGCCACATCTCATTCGCAACGAGGTGGTCGGGAGTTCGAATCCCTCTTGTAACACCAACAAAATCAAGAGGTTAGTCTGATAATTCAGCGGCGATGCTTCTCAAGATTCGTTTTTGGGAATTGCATGGAAAGTAGAGCCAGTTCCGTGGATGGTATCAAGTGGAATCCGGGATGTCCGCCCGCCGAACAAACGGCCTCCGAGGCCTTGGCGTATGTCGCGGAGGGTGAGGAGCGTGACGCGAAGACGGCGGCGGTGATCGCTGAGCTGGAGGATAAAGGCCTCAAGCTCGAAGCCCAACTCAGTTCCGCTCAGGATCGAATTGCCAATCTGCAACGTGATTTAGACGCTCTTCTCGCGAGCACATCTTGGCGAGCAACAGCCCCCCTGCGCTTCATTCATCTCCGCTTTCCCGGGTTGCATCGTCTGTTAAGACGTTCGCTTACGCTGGCGTGGTGGACAATGACCTCACGGCTTCCTTTACGTTTGAGGGAACGGAAACGCCGAGCGATTATCGTCGAGCCCGATGTCGCGCAACGACTCGTCGCTGGGTCGGATGAGGCGCGATCGGTCGTCGAGTATCCATCGGCGGGGCCTATACGCTCCTGGGCCCGCGAGCCGCAGGCGAGTCGAAGCGAGGGTGGGACAGCCGAGATTTTCGGGCGCAAACTTCGGGCCGAGGGCCCGTACATACTCGACGTTGGATTGCACATCGGAGATGACACCGACTTCTACCTGAAAAAGGGGTTTGAAGTCGTCGCTGTCGAGGCCAACCCTCAATTGGCGGCGCAATGCGAGCAACGTTTCTCTTCCGCGATAGCTGAAGGGCGTCTCGTTATTGTTAACGGCGCGATTACCAGCAGGGGCGAGAACTTCCCCTTCTTTATTAACCCGCGCCTCACCGAGTGGAGTTCCGCAGACCGCAGCTTGGCGGCGCGAGACGGGGGAGCGGTTGAGGAGATCAGCGTCCCAGGTATCGATTTGGGGGACGTTATCAAGAACTTCGGTCAGCCCTATTATGTCAAAATCGACATAGAAGGCGCTGATCGCATAGCGTTAAGCCAGATACCCAAGGAATACTTGCCGAAATACTTTTCGATGGAGTCGAACTCAATATCCCCCCTCGTGGATCTGCACGATATGGGATACAATAGATTTAAGGTCGTCAACCAAGCTAACTACTATGCCTTTAAGCCGCCTTTCCCTGCGTTGGAGGGCGAGTATGTCGAACACACCTTTTCGATCCACTCAAGTGGGCTGTTCGGTGAGGAGACTGCGGGTCACTGGGTTGATTACGAGACTGCAGCTTTGACCTTTTTAACTCTGAGGAGGCTAGATAAGGAAAATCCGCTTCTGGTCATCGAGTGGATCGATTTTCACGCGACACGTTAAACCCTCAAAAACCACTCCGGGTTCCCTGGCGGCCAAAGTTCGAAAATGCGAAGTGATCAGTCCGAATCGCTAGAAGGCCTCACCAGGCGCTCATCCAGTCCCGCCCGCATACTGGCAAGGTAGCGCTTGGCGTCGTCCCAACCTATGTCCCGGGAAATGAAATCGGTTCCAGGTTCATAGACCCAAATGCTGCCGTGCGTGAACGCTATTCCGTGCGTCTTGGCCGCCTTCTCAGCCAATGACCTCATTTCGTTCCGTATGTCGTCGAGCTGAGCGCCGGGACTCGATGTTATGGATACGCCATCGGCGTTGGCGCGAGCCAAATCATA
>JBEKSH010000325.1:0-4624 GCA_049517235.1 Roseiarcus sp.
GCAGCGGTTCGATGACGCCCCTGGCGGTCCGGCTGAGGTTCATGGAGAACCCCAGGATTACGCCTGTGACGATCGCGGCGGCGAGCGCCGCCAGCACTCGGCCAACGCTGGCCAGAAGATGTTGTTGAAGAGTGGCGCCTTCGAAGCCGTCGGTCGATACGGCAACCAATTTTGCTGCGACCGCCTGGGGAGACGGCAGGAACATAGCTGGCACGACTTCGAGCCGCGCAGCCGCCCACCATAGAAGAACCACGGCAAGACAGGTTGCGATCGCAACCTTGCCCACATAGGTCAACCGCCTGGCGGCGCGACGGGGAGCGATCGGATGCGGCAGGCGCTCGGGAGGCGCAACGGAGGAGACCGAGGTGTTGCTCATGCGGGCGCCTCGGCAAGCTGGCGGCCGGAGAAGACGAGGGCCTTGACCCGTTCACGCGTTGCGATGAAGTCGGGATGCGCCTTGATCTCGCCGGCCTTGGCGCCCGCCGCAAACTGACGCCCGAAGCCGAGATCAATTGAGGCTGCGACCCGTCCCGGCCTCGGCGACATGACTAGCAGTTTGCTGGCCAGAAAGACGGCTTCGTCGATTCCGTGCGTGATGAAGAAGATGCTCTTCTTGGTCCGCGCCCAGATGTCGAGGATCAGTTCCTGCATCTGCTCGCGCGTAAGGGCGTCCAGAGCCCCCAGCGGCTCATCCATGAGAAGGACGTCCGGGTCTGCCGTAAGAGCTCGCGCCACGCCCACCCTCTGTCGCATGCCGCCGGACAATTCCCATATGCGGCGGCGCTCGACGCCCTCCAGGCCGACAAGACGTAGCATGGCGCGGGCCCGTTCATGCCGCTCCTTGCGCGGCGAGCCCTTAAGCCGCAGCCCGAAGGCGACGTTATCGATCACGTCGAGCCAGGGAAGGAGCGCACCGTGCTGGAAGACGACTCCGCGCTCTGCGCCCGGTCCCTTGATCGGCTGCCCTCCCATTGTTACGGAGCCCGACGTGGGCTCCAGAAACCCCGCCATCAGATTGAGCAGCGTCGTCTTTCCGCAGCCCGACGCGCCGAGCGCAACGACGAAACTGCCGGGCTCGACGGAGACGGAGACGTGATCGAGCGCCATAATGCTTTCCTCAGCGGTCGTATCGTAACGTACGACCACGTCTCGAATGTCGAGGACGGTCATCACAATATTCCAGCCTTGCGGTAGGAGGGACCTCGGGTGGGCCGAGGTCCCACCGCTTCGTTCACTGACTAAGACTCGCCGCCGCTTTGACGAATTCCGGCGTGACGCTCGCCGAATAGGTCGGCAGCAGCGTGTCGACCTTCTTCTGCTCCTTGAGGAAGGAGGCCGTCGCGGCGATCGCGTCCGCGGTGCCCTTTCCGAGCAGCGCGTCAGAAGCTTGCTCGTCAGCGAGCGGATAGTAAGCGCCGTCGATCTGTTCGAATATCTCCTCGACCTTGGCGCCGTTGAAGTCTGCGATCTTTTTGGCGTTCGGGGCGCCGGCCTTATAGTCCGCGGGCTCCTTCCGAAAATGCGCGTAGGTGTCCAGCGTGACCTTGGTGAACGCTTCGAGGACGGCGGGATGCGAGGCGGCGTAGTCATTGCGCGTAATCCACGCAACGAACGTCGGGCCGCCGAGCTTAGCCACTTCGCCCGAGTCGATCAGCACTTTGCCATTCGTCTTGGCGCTCGCCAGGACTGGATCCCAGACATAAGCGGCATCGATGTCGCCTCGAGAGAAGGCCGCTGCGATCTCCGGCGGCTGCAGGTTCAGGATATTGACCTTGGACGCGTCGACGCCCCAGTGCTTTAGAGCGAAGAGCAAGCTGTAGTGGCTCGTAGAAACGAAGGGGACGGCGATCTTCTTGCCGACGAGATCCTTCGGCTCGTTGATGCCTGATCCATTTCGAACTACGAGAGCTTCGGCATTTCCGATCAGACCGGCAATAAGGAAGGCCTCGATCGGCGCTCCGCGCGTGACGCCTGCCGCGAGGGGACTCGATCCCGCGTAGCCGATGTCGATGCTGCCGGAAGCGAGAGCCGCGATAACGCTGGCGCCAGAATCAAACTTGCGCCATTCGATCTTGCTTCCGGTCGCCTTCTCGTATGTCCCGTCGACGATCGCCGCATGGGACGGATCGGGTTCGTTCTGGTAGCCGATTCTGATCGCATCGGCGGCCTGCGCTTGCGATGCAAGCAGCGCGATAAGCCCACCGACCAATAGTCTTCCTAGGTTTTTCATCTCGCGTCCATCCGTTGTTGGGGCGCCCGCCCGTTGAAACGTCTTTTCGTGCGGAAAGGCCGCCACCCGCTCGCCCGCCCTGAACGGCCCGGCTTCGACGCTCAAACCCGCATCGGGGGCCGCCGGTCCGTCTTGCGAGAATCGATAGCCGATAAATTATAGTCTGTCTAGCGACTTTATATATTTACGTAACGCAAGCGCAGCAACGGGGCTGACGTCGCAGGGAGTGATCCATCCGGAATCTATGAACCGGCTGCGCGCCAAAGGGCGGATTGCCCGCCACCATGCCGTATCGGCCGACCATCCACGACCCGCAACCAGAACGGCCGGCTGTTGCCGCCCAACTAATCTACAGGAGAGGACTATTTCCACTGGGATAGCGAACCGGAGCCGTAATCGCGCGAGGCGGCGTGAACCGGCGTCGCTTCAAGATCCGTAATTCTTGGAGAGATAGTCGACAATCACCCTGGCCTCGTCGTCACCGACCTGCGCGCCGTAGGCTTTGATCATTTTCGCCACCTCTGCCTGCCAGACGGCGCGCGATGGGAACGGCGCGTTGATGAGGATATAATCGAGGCTGTGGCAGGCAGCGCAATTGTTGGCCACTGTCTCCGCGCCGGGCGCTTGCCTGAGCATAAGCGCCAATTCATCGGCGAAGGCCGGCGTTCCGAACGCCAAGAAAATAGCTGCAAACAAGACGAATTTGCGTCGAATACGCATGTCCGCCTCCCCTAAACGATTTCGATGGTCAGGCGCGGCGTCAGATTGTGATGATAGCCGCCAGGATTGGGGATCAGTTCGCTCGTTTGCGTCTGGCCGATCCTGTTGCGCGCATTGACGATAATCATGAGCTTGCCAGCGCTCAACGGCGTGAAGACGAATGAAAACGGCCGGAACGCAAAACGTCCGAGATCCTCGCCCAAAGCGGCCTGCGAGAATGTCGCGCCGCCATCGCTCGACACCTCGACCGCGGCGACGCCATAGCCGGCGTCCCAAGCCAGGCCCTTCACTTCGACACTCTGCCCGCGTGGCAGTCTGGCCCCGTTCGCCGGCGACGTCGCCAGCGAATTGACCAGCATCTCGGTGATAGGCGTGTTGACGTCATTTTCCTGCGAGGTGAAATGTTGGGCGAAGGCAAACTTGCCGTTCGGCAAGCGATAAGCGCTCGCCATCCAATAATTGGCGAGGGGCTTGGTCACCGCGTTCAGCGACGTAAGATGTTTCATCCAGTAAGTTCCCGTCCAGCCGGGCACGACGAGGCGGGCAGGAAATCCGTTAAAATGGGGCAGCGGCTCGCCATTCATCGCATAGGCGACAAGCGCATTGTCGTCGAGCGCCTTCGACAAGGGAATGCTCTTGGTGAATTTCGGCGTCTTGTCCAATACCGGGCCGTCGGCCCCGTCGGCGGCGATCTCGACCGTCTCCTTCTTGACGCCGGCGCGCGCCAGAATGTCCTTCAGGCGGGCGCCTTTCCATCTGGCGGCGCCGATCGCGCCGTAGCCCCATTGAACGCCCGGCACATGCGGCTCGACAAGACCGCGCCGGGCGCCCGAGCATTGCAGCACGGCCGTCAACTCGACCGCCGGCAAAGCCTGCAACTCGGCGAAGGACAGCTCGAAGGGCTTTTCGACGCCCTCCCCGCCCACGGCCAGACGCCATTTGTCCGCGTCGATCTTTTCGGGAATGTCGGCGAGATGGTACCGGACGAAAAATGCGTCGTTGGGCGTGATTGGCTTGTCGAAATAGGAAATCGGCGTCTCGTAATTGGGCGGACGATAGCTGAGCTTGATTAGCGGCGCCTTGCCCGGCAGCGCTTCAAGAGTCGCACTATCCTTGACCCCTTGGGCAAGGCCCGGATCCAGCAGCGGCGGTCCGTCCGCCGCGCGAGCATGGCCGCGATATCCTCCGACAGCCAAAAACCCCGCCGCTCCTGCGGCGCCGGTCACGACTTTTCGTCTCGACAGCATCGTCAACCCTCCGCGCTCGCCTAAATTGAGAACTTGATTCCACGAGACGCCTACCGCAGGAAATATCAAGCCAGATGATAATTACGTCCCCGCTCGACGTCGCCGGAGCCATTCTAGCGCTCAGGTCTTCCCGAAGGTCCCGTCGAACGAATAGCCGGTTCCGCGGACGGTGCGGACCGGATCGCGCTCGCGGCCGCGCGACAAGGCTTTGCGCAGGCGCCCGACATGGACGTCGACGGTGCGCTCGTCGATTTCGACCGAAAGCCCCCAGACGCCGTCGAGCGATTGCGCGCGCGAGAACACGCTAGATCGCCAGCCTCGCGCCGACGATGGCGAGCGTGCCCGCCAGGACCGGACGCAAGACGCGGTCCGGCACCCGCGAGGCGAGCTGGCTGCCGATCGCTATGCCCGGAATGGAGCCGACCAG
>JBEKSH010000326.1:0-4622 GCA_049517235.1 Roseiarcus sp.
AATGAAACGAAATACCAAAAATTCCCTACTCACAAGAGATCACACCAGCAATAAACAGAACAAATGCCGCGGCCGATCCTCGATCTAGACGTGCAGAAGATCGCAGGTGGCGATCAGGCGCGCCGGATCGGGACGCTCGATGCCCTGCAACAGCCTGGGGCTGCACAAGATCGTGCTGCGCACCATCCATAAGAGATCGTGAATCGCATCGGTGACGCGCGGTTCGGAATAGACGATCGCGATGTCGATATCGCCGTCCATTTCGGCGCCGCTCACCGGCTTTGACACGATTTCGAGGGCGATGCCCGGATGCTCGGCGCGAAAATCATGCAGGATCGGGATCGCCAGCCGATAGGCGAAGGTCGTGGGCAGCGCGACTTTCAGGACGCGCTTTGGCCGACCCTTCTCCTTGATGACTTCCCTCAGCGCCTGGTCGATGCGGTCGAAAGATTTGGTGACCGCCGGCAGAATATGCCGGCCTGCTTCGGTTAGCACGAGTTGCTGCGGCCGACGCTCGAACAACGCCACTCCCAGGAAACTCTCGAGCACGATGACATGCCGGCTGACCGCGCTTTGCGCGACGGTCAGGCTGTTGGCGGCCGCCGTAAAACTTAAGTGCTGACCGGCGGCCTCGAAGGCGCGCAGGGCGTTAAGCGGCAACCATTTTCGATCCATCGTCGTCTCCCCCGGACGACGCGCGAGTGATCATCCGGTGCGCGTTTTGGCGAGCATGTCTTCGGCGAGCTCGTAGCCCATGCCTGGCCGATCAGTCAGCACGATATTGCCCGCGCTGTCCACCTTCAAGGGTTCAACCAACATGTAATCGCGACGATCCACATCCCACTGCGGCGGGTCATACGGGAATTCGAGGAACGGCGCGTCGGCGACGCCGGCGGTCAGGTGGGCGTTGGCGACGACGCCGACGCCGTTCGTCCAGGTGTGCGGCGTGAACATCAGATTGTGCTCCTGCGCCATCAGAGCGACGCGGCGCAGGCCGGTGATTCCGCCGACCAGCGCGGCGTCCGGCTGCAGAACGTCAAGGCATCCTTCGACGATGAGATCGCGAAACTCGTAAAGCTCGCGGGTCATTTCACCGCCGGCCACGCGCACGTCCACCATTTCGCGCAGACGGCGCATGCCGGCGCGGTCGCCGCGATGCAGCGGCTCCTCCATCCAGTAGACGCCCAGCCGCTCCAGTTCGCGCGCGACGATGACCGCGTCCTTGAGCGACCAAGGCGCGTAAACGTCCCAGGACATGCGCCAGCCCTGATTGCAATCGACCATCAGCTCAAGCTTGTCGCCGACCCGGGCGCGCACCGCCTCCAGCGCCTTGATGTCGGCGCGCCAGTCGCCGCGATGGAACCGGATTTTCAGCGCCGTGAAGCCCTTGGCGAGATAGGCCTGCGCCGTGTCGGCAAGTTCGGCGGGGCCGCGCAACGCGCCCGACGAAGCATAGGCCCTGATCGTGTTGGACAGCCCGCCGATCAGCTTCCAGCACGGCTGGCCGGCGATCTTGCCCGCCAGATCCCACAGCGCGATGTCGAGCGGCCAGCAACGTCCCCAATGAAAACTGATGTTGTTGAGGATGCGCCAATGCCGTTCGATCGCCATCGCGTCCTGTCCGACGAACAGGTTCTCGTGCCCCTCGAGGCCGAGCATCATGTCGCCCGAGCCGATGCCGGTGACGCCAAGATCCGTGTGAACGCGCACGATCGCCGCATCCCAGAACGTGCGCGGCTTGGAATCCCAGCTCGCGTGAAAGGGAGGATCGAAATGATGGCGATGGCGGGTGATCTCGATGGCCGTGATGACGGCTTTGGGCGCCGCGGCGAGGAGCTTGAAAGCGTCGGTCATGGGAGCTCCGTCAATAATGCGGCGGCGAGAAAGGGAGCTACGCGGCCGTCGATCGGCGATGCTCTTTCAAAGACGCGCTTCGAGACGGCGTCAACATAGACGCCGCCGATGAAGGCGCGGGTTTCAAAAGTGAGATCAGCCGCGCGGGCGAGCCAGCCGGCTTTGGTGTTGGGGCGATCGAGCATTGCGGAGCCTTACGAAGAAAGCGAACTTCTTGGGCGAGCATCGGCAGATCCGCCTCGCTCGCTCCGCGGCGATTCGAATCGCGCATTCCGCCCGCCAAATCAGGGCGCACCATCGGCCCCCGGCAGGCGCTAGGGAATACGATTTTGAAGATACGCCAATGACTGGCTGTCATACGCGGGGCGGGAACGCTTCGCCGAGGCCTCCAAAGAACGGTCGTTAACGTTAACACCTTGTCGCCATGTCGGCACTCGCCGCGGTTACCGATTCTTAATCCGAAGAATACAAATTAACATCGCTCATCGCCATCAATCTCTAAGAGCAGCATTGGTTTGGTTCGATCACACGACGAGTAAGCTGTTCTGGCAGCGCTTATAGGCATCATGCCGCTTCGTCGTACCGGTGCAAGTCCGAATGTCCTGAACAACGTCATTTCCGTGCGGGCATGGCGCCTCTGGCCTCAGCTCTCGGATGTCAGGTTTTTCTCGGATGATCGAGCAAGCATTGCTGCAACGTCGCGATCGCGCCTTGGATGTCGACGACATGCGCCCCCAAGAATGGCGCGCCGCCTTCGACCAGCTTCGGCGGGACAACGCGACGCTCCGGCAACTGCTCGATGAGCGGGCGGACGAGCGCATCTCGCTTCAAGCCCTGATCGACGGGCTGCCCGATAATCTTTGGGTCAAAGACGCCAAGAGCCGTTTCGTCATCTCCAACAAGGTCACGGCGACCCGAATCGGCGTGGCGGGGCCCGCAGACCTGATCGGCAAGACGGACCTTGAGCTCCTTCCTAAGGAGATCGCGCAGAAATTCTTCGCGGACGAACAGAAGATCATCCAGTCCGGGCAACCGATGATCGACATGGAGGAATACGTATTCGACGCCTCGGGCGGCAAGACGTGGATATCGACGACGAAAGTGCCGTTGCGCAACGATCGCAACGAAATCTTCGGCGTGGTCGGCGTTTCCCGCGACATTACCGAGCGCAGGCTGGCGGACGCCCTGCGCGATGGACAGGCGCGAATCCTCGAGATGATCGCCATGAGCGCCCCGCTGGAAGATGTGCTCGAGCATCTCACACACCTTGTCGAATCCCAGTTGACAGGGATATTCAGCTCCGTCCTGCTGCTTGACAAAGACGGAGCTCGGTTGCGGCACGGCGCGGCGCCGAGTCTGGCGGCGGCCTATACAAGAGCCATCGACGGCGTGCGCATCGGTCCGAATGTCGGCTCATGCGGCACCGCCGTCCATCGGCGAGAAGCCGTCATTGTCGCAGACATCACGCGCGATCCGCTTTGGGAGGATTATCGGGAATTGGCCGCGGCGCATGGGCTTCGTTCATGCTGGTCGACGCCGATCCTGTCGCATCATGGCGCGGTTCTCGGCACATTCGCGATGTATTCGACGACCGTGCGCGAACCGACCGAGGCCGAGACGCGCCTCGTCGATGTCGCGACGCGCATCGCCGGCATCGCGATCGAGCGCAAGCAAGCCGAAGACCGCATTCACTTCATGGCCAATCATGATGCGCTGACCGGCCTTCCCAATCGCGCGCTGCTTAGCGACCGTCTCATGCAGGCGATCTTGTATGCGCAGCGATACGACCGCTGGGTGACGGTCGTGTTCGTCGATCTGGACAATTTCAAATTCGTCAACGACAGCCTGGGCCACAATGCCGGCGATGAACTGTTGAAGATCGTCGCCAAGCGCATGGTCGACTGCGTCAGAGGAACCGACACGGTGGTGCGGCTCGGCGGCGACGAATTCGTGATCCTGCTGTTCGATCAACCCAAAAGCGCGGACATCGCCTCCGCGACCTTGCAGAAGATCCGGGCGGCGATTGCCGAGCCGATCCACATCGACGGGCACGATCTCCAGGTGACTTGCAGCATCGGCCTGGCGAACTACCCCAATGATGGGACGGACGCCGACGCGCTGCTGGCCAACGCCGACGCGGCGATGTACCGCGCCAAGGAAATCGGCGGCGACAATTTCCAATTTTATACGCCCGAGCTGAACGCCAGGGTCCATGAGAAATTCTTGCTGCAAGAGGAGTTGCGAAACGCCCTCGCCCGCAGCGAGTTCGTCCTGCACTATCAGCCGCAGGTCGACCTGCGGACGGGACGCGTCTTCGCGGTCGAAGCGTTGATCCGCTGGAACCACCCAACCCAGGGCATGTTGTCGCCGATCAATTTCATTCCGATGGCCGAGGAGACCGGCCTGGTCACGCCGATCGGCGACTGGGTGCTGCACGAAGCTTGCCGGCAGAACAAGGCCTGGCAGGACGCGGGCCTGCCGCCGATGACCGTTTGCGTGAACGTATCGGCGCGGCAATTCAAGGATAAGAGCTTGGTCGGCCGGGTCGTCAGCGCCTTGCACGACAGCGGACTGGAGGCCAAATACTTGGAACTCGAGTTGACGGAAAGCGTGATCATGCTGGACGTCGAACAGGCGGTGGCGATGATGTCCGCCTTGCAAGGCCTGGGCGTGCACCTTTCGATCGACGACTTCGGAACGGGTTATTCCAGCCTCAGCGCGCTGAAGAATTTTCCGGTCGTCCGGCTGAAGATCGACAAATCGTTCAT
>JBEKSH010000327.1:0-4601 GCA_049517235.1 Roseiarcus sp.
ATGAAGAGACGTCGATGCCGGTCGACGAAGTCCTCAAGACTGGCGCGTTCCGTCATGAGATCAAGTTACCGCCGCAAGTTCAATCTCGCCAATAGCCGTTCCGCAGTTCCTTTATTCGCATCGCCCTCGCCGGAAAAGGAGCGCTCCGGCGTTGCGTCGGCGGTGCTCTACGCCGCCCGTTAGGCGGGTGACCCGCCCCGTCGAGTGTTGCAAGCTGAGTGTTTGCTAATCACATTTGGTCTTGCTGTGACGCATTCCGATTCGCGTAACGTTGTGCATGGAGCTCGCCGTACTCACAGACGATCGCTTTATCTTGTCGGGTGCGCTATCCGAGCAGCTACACTCTTAAGCTCAACGGGCTGTAGCCATGGGCCGGCGCGCCAAGGCGGACGTCCCATTGGATTTGGAGCTCGCCGATCGGCGCCCGGAACTGCGTTGGTGCGAATGGATGGCCGCGTCGAGGCGGTGATCTTCGCCTCGCCAGAGCCCGTCCAGCGCGAAGTGTTGAAGCGGCCTGGTCGGCAAGGCCTCGAATCCGTTGCAATCGGGCGCGTCCAGCTGCCTCGTGAACCGGGGACAGGATGGCGTCAGCGCCAGCCGAGCGCGGGCGCAACGTGGGTCAAGATCGCCTCGATGACATGGGCGTTGTAATCCACGCCCAGCTGGTTCGGGACCGTCAGGAGCAGTGTATCGGCCTCGGCGACAGCTTGGTCCTTCTTGAGCTGGTCGATGAGCACGTCCGGCTCGGCGGCATAGCTGCGGCCGAAGATCGCGCGAGTCTTCTCGTCGATGAAGCCGACTTGGTCCTCTTCCTCGCCTTGACGCCCGAAATAGGCATGGTCGCGGTCGTTCACCAGCGCGAAGATGCTGCGGCTGACCGAGACCCGCGGTTCACGCGCGTGGCCGGCTTCCTTCCAGGCAGCGCGAAAGGCCCGAATCTGGGCGGCCTGCTGGATGTGGAACGCCTCCCCGGTCTCGTCGTCTTTGAGGGTCGAGCTTTGCAGATTCATGCCCAGCTTCGCTGCCCAGACGGCGGTGGCGTTGGAGCCTGCGCCCCACCAGATCCGGTCGCGCAGGCCCTCCGAATAAGGCTCGAGGCGCAGCAGGCCCGGCGGGTTGGAGAACATCGGGCGGGGGTTCGGCTGCGCGAAGCCCTGGCCGCGCAGCACGTCGAGGACCACTTCAGCGTGGCGCCGGCCCATGTCGGCGTCGCTCTGGCCCTCCTCCGGGCGGTAGCCAAAGTAGCGCCAACCGTCGATCACCTGCTCAGGCGAGCCCCGGCTGATCCCCAATTGCAGCCGGCCGCCCGCAATGACATCAGCCGCGCCTGCGTCCTCGGCAAAGTAGAGCGGGTTCTCGTAGCGCATGTCGATCACCGCCGTGCCGATCTCGACACGGCTGGTCTTCGCGCCGACAGCGGCCAGAAGCGGGAAGGGCGAAGCGAGCTGGCGGGCGAAGTGATGCACCCGGAAATAGGCTCCGTCCGCACCCATCTCCTCGGCCGCGACGGCCAGGTCGATGGATTGCAAAAGCGCATCAGCGGCCGAGCGCGTCTGCGATTGCGGCGAGGGCGTCCAGTGCCCAAACGAAAGGAAACCGATCTTCTTCATGAGGATGCAGCCTACCGACATTTCGGAAGCAGGGCGACCGATCTGCCTCGGGTCAGCTCAGCCCCAAAGCGCCCGCAACCAGCTTTTCATTGAGACGGAGATATCATCCGCTGACCAGGAACTCACGCTCGATCCTGATCGCTTCCAGGAAGGTTCGGTCGTGGCTGACCACCAAGAGCGCGCCGTCATACTCGCGGAGCACCCGCACCAGCGCCTCCACCGATTCCATGTCCAGGTGGTTGGCCGGCTCGTCGAGCAGCAGCAGCCAGGGAGGCCGCTCGCCTGGGAGCGTGCAGGCCAGGCCGGCGCGCAGGCGTTCGCCACCGGAGAGTGTGCCGACCGCCTAGAGGGCATCGCGGTTTCGAAGGGCAAAGCATGCACAGGCGGCGTATGTGGCCTGCTCGACCAGCGCCGGATTGATCCGTCGGAAATTGGCGAGAATACTGGCGTCGCGATCCAGTATGCCTACACGCTGGTCGAGCATGGCGATGCTACCCGCGGCCCGGGGTACGGCGCCGCTCGACGGCGCGAGAGCGCCCATCGCCACCTCTAGAATCGTCGTCTTGCCTGCTCTGTTGGGACCGGCGACGGCGATCCGCTCTGGCCCCTGGATACCCAGCGTCCAGGGCCCGAGCGTGCGATCACCCACGACCACCTTGACCGCGTCCGTCGCCAGCAAGCCAGGTCCGAAGCGCAAACCGCTCGGCGGCGGGGTCATGGTGAGAGGTGTCGGCACCTCGACCTTGGCGCGGGCGGCCGCCGCTTTCGCGGACGCCTCTTCCACCAGCCGCTCGCCCGCCCGCCGCTGGTCTCAGCGCGTTCGGCTCGCGCGCCGAGGAGGATCTTCGGCTCTGACCCCTTCGCCGCGAATGCGCGACCGGCCTTGTCCCGCCGGTCCTTCCCTTCGCGCTGGCGCTAAATCGCGCGCCGCGCCTCGCTCAACCGCGCGTCCGCGCGTTCCGACTCGGAGGCCGCTTGCGCCTTTTCGGCCTCGCGCACCTGCGCGAAAGCGGACCAGCCGCCGCCGACGATCCACACGCCGATGGGCGTCAGCTCAACGATGCGGTCCATGACCTCAAGGAGGTCTCGGTCATGGCTGGCCACAACAACGCCGCCCCGCCAATAGCAGACAACCCAACCGACGGCGAGCGATAATCGCAACAGGCCGGAGTCGAGCCGCCTGCGCCTCGCCAATAGGTCTCCCGGCAGCGGCCGGAATGTGGCGGAACTCGTTCCTGCGCCGAACGCCGAGATGTCCCGAATTTGTCGGGACTGGGAGACCGTAAGCCTTCCACCATAGAGCGTTCAGACGCCAAAGTGGAGAAGCCCCTAAGTCCAAACTGAGCCGCGAACCCGCCCTGCGCCCGTACGCCTTTCGCGACAGGCGGGCCTCGGATTCCAAATCGCCCTAATGAAGCTTTCGACGTCAACGACGCCCGCGGGCGCGCGCTGCAAATCCTTGTGAGACGAAGGTGAAAGCAAGGCAAATGTTGATCGAAGACTCTGCGCCGCGCGCGTTCGATTCATTCGGCGTTCACCGTCTCTCGCGGCAGATTTTGATTGTGACCGCTACGGGTGTCGTCACGCTCGCTTTGAGCGCAGCGGCAGCCGCCTGGATCGTGCGCATGTCGCCCGTCGCGGCGCCCGGGATCGCTAAAGCGACCGCGCAGCACCGGCCGCTCCCGGCGCTTCCGCCGATGGCTCCTGAGTCGGCGGCCCCCGCGAACCCCTATGTAGCGCAACTCGACCCTGGATTTTCCTCGCGCCCAACGCTGGTTTCGCTCGCGCCGGACCTTCCGGCGCAAGATGTCTTGCCGACAAAACCCGCCGTTTCTTCGCTCCTCGCGCGCCCTCCCGCGTCCTTGCCCTCGCCGAAGTCCTTGGTCTCGCCGCTGCCGGGAGCTGCGCCTTTGCCTCCGCCGCGCCTGGTCCAATTCGCTTCGCTGGCCAGTTCGCCGGCCGGCCCCTTCGATCGATGGACCGCCGTCTATGATTTAACTGCGCATATCGTGTACATGCCCGACGGAACGAAATTGGAGGCGCATTCGGGCCTGGGCGACAGGTTGGATGATCCCTATCACGTCGACGAACCGGATCGCGGCGCGACGCCGCCCCATATCTACGAACTGACCGCCCGGGAGCAGCTTTTCCACGGAGTGCAGGCTTTGCGTCTAAATCCGGTTGGCGGCGGCGGCATTTTTGGGCGGGCCGGCCTCCTCGCCCATCCTTACATGCTCGGCCCGAACGGCGATTCCAACGGATGCGTGTCGTTCAAGAACTACGACGCCTTCTTGCAGGCCTTCCAAAATGGCGAGGTGAAACGCCTGGCCGTCGTCGCGAGTCGGAACTGACCGCCGGGCCAGCGTGAAGAGATCGGCTCGCGCGGCGCGACACGCGACGTCAGCTCCCCACCCCTTTGCGACATTTGAGTCGAGCGTGACGAAGCACCGCAAAGGTCTCTTCCCGACTCCAGTGCGGCCGTTCGCCGGCGTGTCGTCCAGTGCGGCCCTATGGCCGCGACTGGCGTTGCGGGGCTTGGTCGAGGATGGCCCAACGTTACCGGCGACGGTTGCTAGACTGGCTCTTGAACACGCCGTCGCGCACGTCTGCATCGTCGATAAGACGCCCGAAGTGGGACATCCTGAGAGCTTGCCGTCATGCGTTTCGTGTTTCAACTTTGCGCTGGAGTGCCAGACCGAAAATCTCCTTGGGCTCACTGACGCCGCGCAGGACGAAATGCCCCAGTGATTCCAAGCGGCCATCGCAATGCCCGGCGGCCGACGCGAAGGGCCCGGAGACGAGTATTTTGCGATTTAGCCGATCGCAAAGCTTTTCTATTCGTGCGACTTCGTTGACAGCAGGTCCGATCACTGTGAAGTCGAGCCGGTCGGCCGCGCCCACATTGCCATAGAGCACTTCGCCGACATGCAGCGCTAGATCGACGCTGACCGTAGGGAGCCCTAGGACAACCCGAGCTTTGTTGCGCTCCTC
>JBEKSH010000328.1:0-4584 GCA_049517235.1 Roseiarcus sp.
CGCGCAAATCGACGCGGCGGTCGAGCGCGCCCTGTCGCTGGTCCATCTCGAAAACTTCGGCAAGCGCCGCATCGCCGCTTTGTCAGGCGGCCAGCAGCAGCGCGTCGCGCTGGCCAGGGCGATCGCGGTCGAACCCGATGTGCTGCTGTTCGACGAAGCGTTGTCGGCGCTCGATCGCAAGCTGCGCGAAGAAATGCAAATCGAACTGCGCCGGCTGCTTCGCCAGATCGGCGCGACGGCGATTTTCGTCACGCATGACCAGGACGAGGCGCTGACCATGTCGGATCGCGTCGCGGTGATGCATCGCGGACGCATCGAACAGGTCGCCGAGCCGCGAATCGTCTATGCGCGCCCAGCCAGCCTGTTCACGCTCGGCTTCGTCGGCCTGTCGACACGCGTCAACGGCCTGGTCGTCGCCGCCAGCGAGGGCCGCGTCGAGGTCGACACCGAAATCGGGCGGCTGACGGCGATCGGCAATTTCCGCGTGGGCTCGCCGGTCATCGTCGCCGCGCGGCCCGAACAATTGCGTCCCGACGCCGGGGGAGGCGGCAACTCGGCGGCGGGCCGCGTCCGCTCGACGGTTTTTCGCGGCTCCAATTCGCTCGTCGAGGTCGAGGCCGGCGGCTCGACGATTCTGCTCGCGCAAATTCCCAACGACGAGGGCGCGCCGGCGCGGCCCGGCGAAGCGATCAGGCTGGCCTGGCCAGTCGCCGAGACCTTCGCCTTTCCGGCGCCCGAGACGCGGTCATGACGGAGGTCGTCGTTCCCGCGCCGGCGCCGGTCAGAACTATCGATCGCGAGCGTTTGAGGGCCTTGGCCTTCCTCGCGCCGGCGCTGCTGTTTCTGCTGGTCGCGTTCGTCACGCCGCTCGTCCTGCTGCTCGGCGTCAGCGTCGCGGGACCCCAAGGCCTATCGCTCGACGCCTACGCCAAATTGCTCGGCACGGACTATTACCTGCGCGTCATATGGAATTCCCTGCGGCTCGCTTTGCTGACGACGATCTTCGCGCTGGCGATCGGCTATCCCGCCGCCTTCGCGCTGGCGCGGGCGCGCGGCCTGTTGCGCAGCGTTCTGCTGAGCAGCCTGTTCCTGCCGCTGGCGGCGAGCGTGATCGTCAAGGCGTTCGCCTGGACCATTCTGTTGCGCAGCGACGGCATCGTGAACCGCATTCTGTTAGGAACCGGCCTGATCGACGCGCCGATCCGCATGATTTTCACCGAGACGGCGCTGATCGTCGGCTCGGTGAATATTTTCCTGCCGTTCATGATCCTGCCGATCTACGCCGTCGTCACCCAGCTCGACCCGCGCCTTTCCGAGGCCGCCGCGACTCTGGGCGCCCCGCCGGTCGCCGCGTTCCTGAGGGTCACGGCCCCGCTCACCTTGCCGGGCGTCATCGCCGGCGTCGCGCTGGTGTTCTCGCTGTCGGTGTCGGCCTATGTCGTGCCGACTCTGCTGATCGGCGAGCGCTATCCGACGCTCGCCTCGACGATCGCCAAAGCCTATCTGCTGGCCCGCGAGCCGGTGTTCGGCGCGGCGGCCGGCGTGGTGCTGCTGACGATCGCGTTGACCGTCGTCACGCTGAGCGGCCGCCTGGCGGGCCGGGAGGCGGGCCGATGAGCGCGAGAATCGCCATCGCCGCCGCCTGGACATGCGCGCTAGCGGCGATGGTGTTCCTGCTGTCGCCGCTGTTGGTGATCGCCGCCGCGAGCTTCTCGCCGACGCCGGTGTTCGATCTGCCGGTCGGCGGCGCTTCGCTGCGCTGGTATGCGCGCATCGGCGCCCTGGACGGGTTCTGGCCCGCGCTGTCGCTGTCGCTGCAGATCGCGCTGCTGTCGACCGCGCTTTCGCTCGCGCTGGGAACGCTCGCGGCGATTGCGCTGGCGCGCGGCAGCGTTCCTGGCGCTCAGACGATCGCCGCCGCGCTCGTGGCGCCGCTGATGATGCCGGGCCTCGTGCTCGGCATCGCGCTGCTGCAATATTTCCGGGCGATCGGATTCAACGCGACATGGAGCGCGCTGCTCGTCGCCCATGTCGTGGTGACGCTGCCCTATGTCGCGCGCACGATGATCGCCGGAATGGCGCGCTTCGATTTCACCCTGATGGAGGCGGCGAGGATGCTCGGCTGCACCTATGCGCAGGCGGTGCGGCGCGTGATGATCCCCGCGCTGGCGCCTTCTTTTCTGGTCGCCTCGCTGTTCAGCTTTCTCGCCTCGTTCGACAATTACCCCGTGTCGATTTTCCTCACCGACGTGCGCGCCAAGACGCTGCCGATCAAGATGCTGCAATATATCGACGAGGCGCCGGACCCGACGCTGGCGGCGCTTTCCACGCTGATCCTGCTGGCGACGATCCTGCTGTTGATGGCGAGCGACCGGTTGTTCGGCTTGCACCGCATGGCCGGAACGGGAGACTGACGCTGATGACTTTCGAGCCGCGCCGCCATTCCGGCAAACGCGATTTTCTTGGCTATGCCGGCGCGCCGCCCGATCCGCGCTGGCCGGGCGGCGCCAAGGTCGCTTTGTCCTTCGTGCTCAATTTCGAGGAAGGCGCGGAATTTTCGGTGTCGGAGGGCGATGCGGTCAACGAAGGCGTCTACGAGGTCGTCGACCGGCTCGACGGGCCGGACCCGTGCATCGAAAGCCATTTCGAATATGGGCCGCGCGCCGGATGGTGGCGGATCATGGATTTGCTCGACGCCTATCGCGTCAAGGCCACGGTCAGCGCCTGCGGCCGCGCCGTCGAGCGTTCGCCGCTGCTCGCCCGCGACGCGGTGCGGCGCGGGCACGAGGTGGCGGCGCACGGCTGGCGCTGGGAGAGCCACGCCGGGATGGACGAGGCCGCCGAGCGCCAGGCGATCGCAAGGACCGTCGCGGCGATCGCCGAGGCGGCCGGGGCGCGGCCGGTCGGCTGGCACACCCGCTCGGCGACCTCGCCGAACACCCGCCGCCTGCTGGTCGAGGAAGGCGGCTTTCTCTACGACTGCGACGCCTACAACGACGACCTGCCGTACTTCCTGCCAGTGTCCGGGCACCGCCACCTGGTGCTGCCCTATGCCTTCGACACCAACGACATGCATTTCCATCATACCCAGCGTTTTCGCGGCGCGGATTTCGCGGATTATGCGATCGCCGCCTTCGACTGGCTGGCGCGCGAGGGAGAGCGCGCTCCCAAGATGATGTCGCTCGGGCTTCACTTGCGCATGATCGGCCGGCCCGGCCGTATCGGCGCCCTCGACGCCATTCTGCGCCACGTCACCCAGGGCGACGTCGCCTGGATCGCCACCCGCGCGGCGATCGCCCGCCATTGGCTTGGCGTCTTTCCCGAGGCGCCCCGGTGATGCGTCGCATCCTGCTCGTCAACCCGAACACTTCGTCTTTGGTCACCGAGCTTCTCGCGGCCGAGGCGCGGCGCGTCGCCGGCCCGTCGGCCGAGATCGAGGCGGTCACCGCGCCGTTCGGATCGGCGTCGCTGGAGTGCCGCGCCGAACTCGTCGTCGCCGCCCATGCGGTGCTGCAGGCGATCGCCTCGCATGATGATTACGACGCGGCGGTGATCGGCGCGTTCGGCGATCCGGGACTGGCGGCGGCGCGTGACATCGCGCGCGCGCCGGTGTTCGGGCTCGGACAATCGGGCCTGCGCGCCGCCGCCGCTGCGGGCCGCCGGTTCGCGATCGTCACATTGGGCGAGCGCCTGCGCCTGGATATCGAGGCGATGGTCGCCGCGCGCGGCTTGTCCGGGCAGCTCGTGGCGATCCGCTTCCTCAACGGATCGGTGGTCGACGTCGCGGCGGACCGCGCCGGCTTCCTGGAGGCGATAGCCGCGGCGGCCAACGCCTGCGCGCAGGAGAGCGGCGCGCAAAGCGTGCTGTTCGGCGGCGCGCCGTTCGCCGGCATCGGGCGCGAGCTCGCCGGCCGCGTCGCCGTTCCGCTGTTCGACGGCCTCACCAGCGCGATCGAGGAGGCGATGCGGACGCCGTTGAGCACGCGCGGCGCGGCGGCGCCGGACGCGACGCCGCGAAAAGCGATGCCGGGGGTCGCCGAGCCGCTCGCCGGGCGCATCCGCGATTTTCTGCGGCGGTAGAACACCGTGACCAAAGCGGCCGCGTATGACGGGCGCGAAGGGCGACGCGGCGGGGTCCACTATGGAGCCAACAGGCGCAACGACTGGCGCCAGCACGAATTGACGCAACAGCGCCCATGCGCTCGTGCGTAACACCCATGCGGCGCCGTCAAGCCTGGAGGGCGGAAGTCGGCTGTCGCTGTCTTATGCGGGCTTGCTTGTCGCGATGTCCATGAACGCGATTAGCGCCAGCCCCGCCGCTACGGTCGCCAGCGAAACGACGGCGCTCGCCGCCGTGAAACGGGAGAGACTGGACGCGTAGCCGGGATCCGCGATGAACGTGAGAATGGCGTGGGGCAGGTTGACGACGTAGGAGGTGACGATGCTGCCGGTGATCCGGAACGAAATGGAGAAAAATATTCCTATCCAGAACAAGGTCGGCAATTCATCGATGTTCCCCCTGACGAACGAATATCCGAGATGATAAATCGAGAAGCAGGCCGCCGACAAAATTACGGCGGGAAG
>JBEKSH010000329.1:0-4572 GCA_049517235.1 Roseiarcus sp.
CGACCTTATGGAATGGCAATCATAGAGCACGAGGCGGCCATGGCGCCCGGCAAGCCGGTCGACTTCGGCTTTCAGCGCGGCGTGATAGGGATCGAACCACGCCGCGCGCCGCGCCGCGATCTCGTCGGGCGACGGCGCCTGGCCGTCGCGATAGAGCGGCTCGCCGTCGAAAGTCGTGGCCGGGCAAAGCCCGGTCGTCGCCCGTCCCGGATAGAGGGACGCGCCGGACGGATCGCGGTTGACGTCGATGACGGCGCGCGCAATGGCGGTGCGCACGATCGTCGCGCCGAGATCGCCGGCGAAGTCGTAGAGCCGCTCGATCCACCAGTCGGTATCCTTGCGGGCGAGCCATGGCGAGACGAGGCGCGGCTCGATCGGGCCGAGTTCGAGCCCGGTATGCGGCAGGCTGACGATCAGTGGCGCGTCGCCGGAAACGACGCTGAGCCAGGGCCGTGCGCTCATGGCGGCGCGCCGCAGATCGACGGCAAGGCGCCTGCGCCGGCCGCCGCGATGACCGCGCCGCCGCGCACCAGGCCGATCGCCGCCTCGATGTCCGGATGGAAATAGCGGTCGTCATCGAGATGGGGAACCGCGTCGCGCGTCAGCCGGCGGACCGCCTCCAGCGGCGGGCTCGAAGTCAGGGGGCGATGAAAATCGCAGCCCTGCGCCGCCGCCAGCAGCTCGACGCCGACCACGGCGAATGCATTCTCGACCATCGGCAGCAGCCGCCGCGCGCCATGCGCCGCCATCGAGACATGATCCTCCTGATTGGCCGAGGTCGGGATCGAATCGACGCTCGCGGGAAAGGCGCGGCCCTTGTTCTCGGAAACCAGCGCCGCCGCCGTCACTTGCGCGATCATGAAGCCGGAATTGAGCCCGGGCTTCGGGGTGAGGAAGGCGGGCAGGCCCGAAAGCGCCGGGTCGACCAGCATCGCGATGCGCCGCTCGGCGAGCGATCCGATCTCGCAAATGGCCAACGCCATCATGTCGGCGGCGAAGGCCACCGGCTCGGCGTGGAAATTGCCGCCCGACAGCGCGGCGTCCTCATCGGCGAAAATCAACGGGTTGTCGGTGACGCCATTGGCTTCGGTCGCCAACGTCGCCGCGGCCTGACGCAGCACGTCGAGCGCCGCGCCCATCACCTGGGGCTGGCAGCGCAGGCAATAGGGATCCTGAACCCGTTCGTCGCCGCTAAGATGGGAGGCGCGGATGGCGCTGCCGCGCATCAGCGCGCGCAAAGCTTCGGCGGTCTCGATCTGGCCGCGATGCTTGCGCAGGCGGTGGATGCGCGGATCGAACGGCGCGTCGGAGCCGCGCGCCGCGTCGGTCGACAGCGCGCCTGTCGCGAGCGCGGAGGCAAACAGGATTTCCGTTTCGAACAGCGCCGCCATCGCATGGGCGGTGGAGAATTGCGTGCCGTTGAGCAGCGCCAGCCCCTCCTTCGGGCCGAGCGTGATCGGCGCCAGGCCCGCCCGCGCCAGGCCTTCGGAGGCCGGGAGGCGCGCGCCGTTCAGGAATATCTCCCCGACCCCGATCATCGCCGCCGCCATATGCGCGAGCGGGGCCAGATCGCCGGAAGCGCCGACCGATCCTTGCGCGGGCGCGACCGGCGCGACGCCGCGCGCCAGCATCGCCTCCAGCATGGCGACCGTCTCCGGCCGCACCCCCGAAGCGCCTTGCGCCAGACTCGCCAGTTTGAGCGTCATCATCAGCCGCACGATGGGGAGCGGCGTCGCCTCGCCGACGCCGGCGGCATGCGAAAGGACGATGTTGCGCTGCAGCTTTTCGAGGTCCGCCGCTCCGATGCGCGCGCTCGCCAGCTTGCCGAAACCGGTGTTCACGCCATAGACCGGCTCGCCCTTCGCGACGATCCGCGCGACGGCGGCGGCGCTCGCGGCGATTCCCGGAAGGCCGGCCGGATCGAGCCGCGGCGCGCCGCCGCGATAGATCGCCCGCCAGTCGGCGAGCGCCACCGCGCCGGGGTTGAGGGCGATTTCGCTCACGCGCCCCTCCAGACACGCCCGGCAAGCGGGTTGAAGCCCATCCGATAGACGAGCTCGGCCGGCCGCTCGATGTCCCAGATTGCGAGATCGGCCCATTTGCCCGCTTCCAGCGTGCCGGTCTCGTCGAGAACGCCGAGCGCGCGCGCCGCTTCGCGCGTGACGCCGGCGAGGCATTCCTCCACATTCATTCGGAACTGCGTCGCCGCCATGTTCATCGCGAGCAGCAGCGAAGTCAGCGGCGATGTGCCGGGATTGGAGTCGGTCGCAACGGCCATGGCGACGCCATGACGTCGGAACAGCTCGATCGGCGGGCGTTTCGTTTCGCGGATGAAGTAGAAGGCGCCCGGCAACAGCGTCGCCACCGTCCCGGCCTTGGCCATGGCGGTCGCGCCGGGCTCGTCCGTGTGTTCGAGATGATCGGCGGAAAGCGCCCCAAAACGCGCCGCGAGCGCCGCGCCATGCAGGTTGGAAAGCTGATCGGCGTGCAACTTCACCGGCAGGCCGAGCTTCCCGGCCGCCTCGAACAGCCGGGCGATTTCGTCGGGTGAAAAAGCGATGCCCTCGCAAAAGCCGTCGACGGCGTCGGCAAGGCCCTCCGCCGCGATCGCCGGCAGCATCTCGTTGACGAGCCGGTCGACATAGCCGCGCCTGTCGCCCGCGGCCTCGGGAGGCAGCGCGTGAGCGCCGAGAAAAGTCGTGCGAACGCTGACCGGACGCTCCCGCGCAAGCCGGCGGGCGGCCAGCAGCGACTTGCGCTCGTTGACAAGATCGAGCCCGTAGCCGGATTTGATTTCGACGGTGGTGACGCCTTCGGCGATCAGCGCGTCGAGCCGCGGCAGGGTCTGGAGCACCAGCCGGTCCTCGCTCGCGCCCCGCAACGCTTTGACCGAAGAGACGATCCCGCCGCCGGCGCGCGCGACTTCCTCGTAGGTCGCGCCGCGCAGGCGCAGTTCGAATTCCTCGGCGCGGTCGCCGGCGTAAACGAGATGGGTGTGGCAATCGATCAGCCCCGGCGTGATCCAGCGGCCTTCGCAGTCGGTCTCGCGGCCAAACGCGCGCAAGGAGGCCGGCATTTCGCTTTCCGGCCCCGCGTAAACGATGCGCTGGTTGCGAACCGCCACCGCTCCGCGCTCGATCGTCCCGAGTCCAGGCCGATGCGGCGCAAGCGTCGCGAGGCGCGCATTGCGCCAAAGGCGGCCGCCCGCCTCCGGCTCCCGATCGAGGTCTGGCGTGAGACCGTTCATGCCGCTTTTCTCTTGGCGCCAATATGCATAGACGTAATCAAAATGCGCGCAAGCGCTCGATCGCCGTGAGCCAGCCGCCGCAACGCGCCGGGACGACGACGGAGACAATCGGCATGAGCGTCATCCACGCCGCAAGCGCCCTGACCCCCGAAGGATGGCGCGCCGACGTGCGGCTGACGATCGAGGCGGGGCGATTCGCATCCGTCGAGGCTGGCGTGGCGCCGCCACCCGGCGCCGAACGTCACGCCATCGCCATTCCCGGCATGCCAAATGTCCACAGCCACGCCTTCCAGCGCGGCATGGCGGGCCGCGCCGAGGTGCGCGGCCGATCGCCGGACAGCTTCTGGACCTGGCGCGAATGGATGTACCGCTTCGCGCTGACGATGACGCCGGATCAGGTCGAGGCCGTCGCGAGCCAAGTCTATGTCGAGATGCTGGAGGCGGGGTTCACGCGCGTCGGCGAATTCCATTATCTCCACCATGATCGCGATGGCCGTCCCTACGCCGAGATCGCCGAGATGGCGACGCGCATCGCTGCGGCGGCCGACCAGACTGGCATCGGCCTGACGCTGCTGCCGGTGTTCTACGCCCACGCCAATTTTGGCGCGCAGCCGCCCGCCCCCGGCCAGCGCCGGTTCGTCAACGACCTCGATGGCTTCGCCCGTCTTCTCGAGGGATGTCGGGCGACGGCCAAGAGGCTCGAGGGGGCCAATGTCGGGGTCGCGCCGCACAGCCTGCGCGCCGTGGCGCCGGACGAACTGGCGGCCATTTGCGCGATGGCGGGGGACGGCCCGATCCATATCCACGCCGCCGAACAGGTCAGGGAGGTCGAGGATTGCCTCGCCTGGTCGGGCGCGCGGCCGGTCGCGTGGCTGCTCGACAACGCCGGCGTCGACGCGCGCTGGTGTCTGATCCACGCCACCCATATGACCAAGCGCGAAACCGAAAGCCTGGCGAAGGCCGGGGCCGTCGCCGGCCTTTGTCCGGTCACCGAAGCCAATCTGGGCGATGGCGCGTTCAACGGCGCTGCTTTCGTCGATCATGGCGGCCGGTTCGGCATTGGCACGGACTCGAATATGCGGATCGGCGTCGCCGACGAATTGCGCCAGCTCGAATACGCCCAGCGCCTCGTCCATCGCGCGCGCAACGTCATGGCGGTCGCCGGCGGCTCGACGGGAAGGGCGCTGTTCGACGGGGCGCTGCGCGGCGGCGCGGCGGCGCTGCAGGCCGATGGCGGCGGGTTGGCCGCCGGGGCGCCCGCCAATCTCGTGACGCTGGACGCCGCGCATCCGGGGCTCGCCGGATGCGACGGCGACGGCGTTCTC
>JBEKSH010000330.1:0-4565 GCA_049517235.1 Roseiarcus sp.
CGACGAACGGACCGCGCGGCGCGGGCGCCGCCTCGCGCACCGCTTCCATGACGCTCTCATAGGCCTGCGGGCCGGTGATCGCGCGGACATTCGGGAACGCGTCGCGGATCGCGTCGGGCTCGGCGCCCATGCAGCCGGTGACGATGACCTTGCCGTTCTGCGCCATCGCGGCGCCGATCGCCTCCAGCGATTCCTGCTTGGCGCTGTCGAGAAAGCCGCAGGTGTTGACGATGACGGCGTCGGCGCCGGCGTGCTGGCGCGACAGCTCGTAGCCTTCGGCGCGCAGCTGGGTCAGAATGCGCTCGCTGTCGACCAGCGCTTTCGGGCAGCCGAGCGAGACAAAGGATATGCGCGGCGCGGGCCGGGCGGGGGTCATGTCGTTCATCGCCGTTCGATTGCCACGCCCTCGGCGCCAACGCAATGCCCGACCCTTCAGGCCACCACCGTCCCGGGATCGTCGACAAGCTGCAACTCGGGCCCGATCGGCACGATGCCGCTCGGGTTCAGCTGCGGATGGCTCTGGTAGTAATGGCCCTTGATGTGCTGGAAGTTGACGGTGTCGGCGACGCCCGGCCGGGCGTAGAGCGCGCGCAGATAGCGCGTCAGGTTGGCGTAATCGGCGATCCGCCGGACGTTGCATTTGAAATGGCCGACATAGACCGCGTCGAAGCGGATCAGCGTGGTGAACAGGCGCCAGTCCGCCTCGGTGAGGCGCTCGCCGCACAGCCAGCGATGCATGCCGAGGTGCTCCTCGAGCCAGTCGAGCGTCGCGAACAGCGCGCGCGCCGCCTCCTCATAGGCGGCCTGGCTGAGGGCGAACCCGGCCCGGTAGACGCCGTTGTTGACGGTCGGATAGATGCGCTCGTTGAACGCGTCGATTTCGCCGCGCAGCGCCGCCGGATAGAAATCGCCGGGCGCCGCGCCGAGGCCGTCGAACGCCGAATTGAACATCCGGATGATTTCGGAAGATTCGTTGTTGACGATCGTCGCGGTCGCGCGGTCCCACAGCACCGGCACGTTGACGCGCCCGGAATAGTCGGGCTGCGCGGCGGTATAGAACTGATGGAGAAAGCGCGCGTGAAGAATCGGATCGGGGATGACGCCGGGGCCGGCTTCGAAAGTCCATCCGTCGTCGCCCATATGCCAATGCACGACCGACAGGCCGATCATGCCCTCCAGGCCCTTCATCTTGCGAAACAGCAGCGTGCGATGCGCCCACGGGCAGGCGAGCGAGACATAGAGGTGGTAGCGGCCCGCCTCCGCCTTGAAACCGCCGACGCCGGAGGGGCCCGGCGCGCCGTCGGGGGTGACCCAGTTGCGGAACAGCGACGACGGCCGGATGAACCGGCCCGCGGAATCGGCGGGAAAGTGCTCTTCGCGGCTCCACACGCCATTTTGAAGGTATCCCATAATTCCGCCTTTCGATCCGACGCCTGGCGGTCTGCGTCAAGGGAATGGAACGGCGCGTTCCTTCTCCCCTTGTGGGAGAAGGTGTCATGCGAAGCATGACGGATGAGGGGAGTCGAGCGAAAGCTCGACGTCTTCCTGTCGGACCAGCCCACAGTTGTCGCGCTTTGCGCGACTACCCCTCATCCGACCTCGCTTCGCGAGGCCCCCTTCTCCCGCAAGGGGAGAAGGGACGCGGGCGCCTTTCAATTCCGTTGACGCAAACTGAAAGCCTATAGGGCGTCTTGGGGGCGATGATGCAAAGCGTATCGGCGCAATCCCTCGAACCATACGGATCGCACGCCGCCGCAGCGCGCGAGTTGGACGGACTTCAGCCGATTTGCAAAAACCTTGGATTCCCCGGAAAAAGCAAGAAATCGCCAAATCCCGATTTTTTGACTCCAGTGATTTCAATGGGTTGGGATTCGCGAAAATTTGGATTTCCAAATTTTTGTTTGGAGGAAACGTGGAATATCAGTGGGTTATCGTCGAAAAAATTTGGAAACGCGGAATTTCCGGGAAATTTGGCTCGACCCCGTGCTTTGCTCGCTCCTTTCATTGCCGACCGCGACTTATGCGGACCAATCGACCGGGCCGTGCCCTGCCTCTTCCTAAAACGCCAGACAGGATGCGGCGGAAAAGCTGGAATGTCCAGAAAATGTTTCGATAAAAGAGAAATAACGAAAGGGTCGCGCGGCTCCCAGACCAAGCGGGCGAGAGGCGCGATCGGCAGCGCCGTCTTGCGGGCTTAGCCGCACGCCGCCAAAAGTCTGCCGCTACTCATAGGGCCACCAGCAGCGCCTTGACGACGCCGATTATGGCCGCGATCCAGAGCACGACCCCCGCCACGGCCTGGATCGTATAGCCGCGCTCGCGCTTTTCCGCCGCTTCGAGATAGCCGCGCGCATAAAGCGCCCGGCCGGCGATCCACACCACGCCAATCGCCGCCGCGCCGGCGTCGCTGACATAAAGCGCGGCGAGCCAAAGCGCGGGCAGGAAGATCGGCATCCATTCCAGCGTGTTCGCCTGGACGCGCACCGCCCGTTCGAGAGCGGGGTCGCCGACCATAGTCGGCGCCCGGATGCCGGATTTGGCGCGGGCCCGGCCGACCGGGACGCTGAGCAGGGCGTAGAACAACACGGCGAGCAGCGTCGCCAGGGCGGTCAGATGCGGCATGGGGAGGTTCCGGCTTTGCGAGATGGCGCGGAATGGTAGCGGGAGCGGCGGGGGTTGGCGAGGGGCTATGCCGGATCAGGTGGGACAGGCCGGGTGAATCGCGCCCAAAACTTCCGCCTTCTTTGTTTGAAAGTGCGCCTGCCTCCCCGTCCCTGCGCGACCCGCTGCGCCGTCGACCTCTTGGAAGCATGAACTTCCGAAGTTTCGAGGCTGTCAATGGCGCGCGCTTGCGCGCCGCCTCCGGCGGTCGAAGACCATTGACAGCCTCGAAACTTCGGAAAAAGAAGCTCTCCAAGAGGTCGACGGCGCCCTCTGCCGAATGCGCGCTAAAAAAATGCCGGCGAGGCATATCGATCGCCTCGCGCCATTTCCAACCCCAGACCCCATTTCACGCCGGCCAAGTCATCCTGCAGCCGCTCTCTTCGACCGTGCCGGCGATGTCGGCGCCGTTGACGGTGCTGGTCACCTTGAACAGGTCGTCAGGCGCATCGCCGCCCGCCTGGGCGTTGCCGACGTAGAGCGTGCCGAAGAGCTGGTTCTGGCCCGCGCGGTAGAACGGCGCGTTCGGCATCAGGCCGATTTCCGGCGGCAGCTCGATGCCCTGCAAGGCCTTGGCCATCTCGACCGCGTCGAGCGACTTGGCCTTGGCGGCGGCCAGCGCGCAAGTCCAGACCGAGACGAACCCGAACCAGGTGCGCGCGGTCGGTACGCGGCCGGTGCGCTTCTTTATCGTCTCGACGAATTCCGCCACATGCGGCACGCCCGGCTGCTTCCAGTACCATTCCATCACCCATGTGCCGATGCGCGCCTCGGGCGGCAGGCCCTCCAGCGGCTCCAGCTCCTGCTGGGCGCCGGCGAGAGGGAGCTTCTTGTCGAGCCCGAACTGCACGGCCTGCTTCAAAGCGTTGGTCATGTCGTCGCCGCCCAGCAAGAAGATGATGACATCGGGGTTCGCCGATTGCGCGTTGATGAGGGTGGACGAGAAGTCCACCGTGCCGAGCGGCGCGAGGTCGCCGCCGGCGCGCGAACCGCCGAGCGCCGCGCAGGCCTTGACCATCGCCGCCTCGAGCGTGTGGCCAAACGCATAGTCCAGGGTGATGTAATAGAACTTCTTGCCGTAAGCCTTGACCAGCGCGCCGGCGACGGCGGCGGCCTCCGTTTGCGTCGCGTTGCAGACCCGGAAGACATTCCAGTGGCACGACGCGCCGGTGACCGCATCGGTATGGCCGCCGGGAACGATGTGCAGGATTTTCTTTTCGTTGGAGACCTGCGCCATGGCGAGAGAGAGCGCCGAGTTCACGTTGCCGATGAGGAAATCGGCTTTGTCGGCGTCGATCAGCTTGCGCGCCTTCAGCACGGCCGTGCCGGCGTCGCTGCTGTTCGAATCCTCGACGATCAGCTCGACATCGCGGCCAAGAACGCCCCCCTTCGCGTTGATCTGTTCAAGCGCGAGCTGACAGCCGATCAGTTCGTTCTTTCCGAGCCCCCAAGGGGGCCGGTCAGCGGGTTGTCGAGACCGATCTTGACGGCGTCCGCCGCGTGTGCGCGCAGCACGAACGGACTGGCGAGCTGCGAGACGCCGACCACGAGACCCGCCTTCAGCAGGTCGCGGCGACCCACGCCGCCTGTTGAGCCGGCGAAGGACATGGAACCCTCCCTTGGGAAGGCCAAACGATCGCGCAGCGCTTGGGCGGCTGCTTTTTGTCGGGTTGGATCGTCGGCCCCCGGTCAGTCATGTCCGGACGGCGCGCGTCGGTCAAGGGTTGGCGAAGAAGGAGCGGGGCCACGGCGATCGATGTCGCGCGCCGGAAATGCCGACACGCTCCGTCGATTGGCGAGGGACGGCGACGAATGGAAGCTTGACGGCGTCGATTGCCGGAACGGCGCGAAGTTCAATATGGATTGAACGTCAGTCGAATTGCGGGGAGGGGATGCGCCTCGCG
>JBEKSH010000331.1:0-4542 GCA_049517235.1 Roseiarcus sp.
GAGGGTTGCCGCAAGGTCGATCGCTGGACCGCCCGCTATCGCCTGGCGACCGTCGCATGGCCCGCCGCGCCGTTCGACCCGTTCTTCAACGTCAATACGCCCGAAGATCTCGCCGAGGCCGAGCGCCTCGCGGCGCTTGACGGCGATTGAGCAGCGCCCGATCGAGCGCCTGCTGGCTCTCGGGTCGCGGCGACCGGACGCTCACTTCAGCACGGCTCTCAGCGCCAAACACACGAGCCCGAATACCGCGACGCTCGCGCCGTAGAGTACGACGAACCACAACAGCTTTCGCATCAGTGATAATGCGTTTCGCCGCCGACCTTTCCGCGGAACAGCCAGTAGCTGTAGCCGGTGTAGGCCAGGATGATCGGCAGCAGCACGACGGCGCCGGCAAGCAGGAAGCCTTGGCTCGCAGGCGGCGCTGCGGCCTGCCAGATCGAAAGCGAGGGCGGCGCGATCAGCGGATAAACGCTGATTCCAAGGCCCGCGAAGCAAAGCACGAACCAGCCGAGCGCGCAAAGGAATGGGGTAAGATGGTGCTCGAGCGAGAGGCCCCGCCAAAATCCCCAGGCCAGCAGCACGACCAGAATCGGCACAGGGGCGGTCAAAACAATGCCCGGCCAGCCGAACCAACGTTGGGCGAATGTCGGGTTGAGCATCGGCGTCCATAGACTGACCACGACGATGAATGCCAGCACGACGACCCCCAGCGTCCGGGCGTGACGCCGGCTGCGCCGCTGCAGCGGCCCCTCCGTTCGCCAGATCAGCCAGCACGCCCCGAGCAGCGCGTAGCCTGCCACGACAGCCATTCCGCAGAGGATGGTGAAGCCGGTCAGCCAGTCCCACCAGCCGCCGGCATAGGCGCGATTTTCGATCTTGATCCCCTGCAGCAGGCCGCCCAGCGCGAGACCCTGGCACAACGCGGCGATCGTCGACCCCAGCAAGAACGCCATGTCCCACGCCTGCCGCCCGAGACGGGACGAAGCACGGAAGCGGAATTCGAACGCGACGCCGCGAAAGACGAGCGCCAGCAGCATCGCGATGATCACCGGATACAGCGCCGGCATGATCGTCGCGTAGGCCAGCGGGAACATTGCGAACAGCCCGCCGCCGCCCAACACCAGCCAGGTCTCGTTGCCGTCCCACATCGGCGCGATCGAATTCACCATCACGTCCCGCGCCGCACCCTCATGTTCGACCGCGAACAGGATACCCACGCCGAGATCGAACCCGTCAAGCACGACATAGGCGAGCACCGCGAAGGCGAGCAGCCCGGCCCAGATCAACGGCAGATCGAGCTGCATGCGCTACTCCCTCGCCGCCGAAGCTTGGGGCTCGCCGAACACCGGCCCCGGCGTGAGGCCCGCGGCGTGAATCGGCTCACCCTCCGCCGGTCCCGGCTCGCCCGGTCGGGGAGGCTTGGCCATGAGCCGCAGCAGGAACGTGACGCCCGCGCCATAGACGATCAAATAGACGACCGCGAAAAGCGCGAGCGAGGTCGCCACCCCCGGGAGGGCGATCGGCGAGACGCTGTCGGCGGTGCGCAACAGGCCGTAAACCGTATAGGGCTGTCGCCCCACCTCGGTCGTCAACCAGCCGCACAACAGGGCGATGAAGCCCGTGGGGGCCATCGCCAGCATCAGCCGCAGCAGCCAACGCGCGCGATACAGACCCCCGCCGCGTCGCAACCACAAGCTGGCGAGGCCTACGCCGGCCATCAGGAAACCGAGAGCCACCATGATCCGGAAGGTGAAGAACATCAGCGGAGAAAACGGCTGGTCGCCGCGCGGCCAGTGCTTGAGGCCGGGAACCTCGCCGTCGAGGCGGTGGGTCAGGATCAGCGAGCCCAGATAGGGGATCGCGATCTGGTAGTCGGTGCGCTGCGCCTCCATGTCGGGTATGCCGAACAGAATCTCGGGCGCCCCGCGCTCCGTCTCGAAATCCCCCTCCATCGCGGCGATCTCGGCGGGCTGGTAGGCGAGCGTATTGAGCCCATGCAGGTCGCCGACGACGATCTGCGCCGGCGCGACGAACGTCGCCATCCACAACGCCATGGAGAACATCGTGCGCGCCGCCTGGTTTTGCGGGTCGCGCAGCAAGTGGTAGGCGCCGACGCCGCCGACAAGGAAGGCGACCGACAGATAGGACGCAAGCACCATATGCGGCAGGCGCACGAAGAAGGACGGATTGAAGATGATCGTCCACCAATCCTCCGGTATGAAACGCCCATCGGCGTCGATCGAATAGCCCGCCGGTGTCTGCATCCAGGAATTGGCCGACAGGATCCATCCGGCCGATATCAATGTGCCCAGAGCCACCAGGAGGGTCGAGGCGAAATGCAGCCCGCGCCCGACCTTCCGCATGCCGAACAGCATGACCCCCAGAAACCCCGCCTCCAGGAAAAACGCCGTCAACACCTCGTAACCCATCAGCGGCCCGATCACCGGTCCCGCCTTGTCGGAGAACGCCGACCAGTTGGTCCCGAACTGGTAGGACATGACCACGCCGGAGACGACGCCCATGGCGAAGCCGATGGAGAATATCTTCAGCCAATATTGGAACAGATCGAGGTAGACCCGCCGTCCGGTCCTCAGCCACAGCGCCTCCAGCACAGCCAGGTAACTGGCCAGCCCGATGGAAAGAGTCGGGAAGACGATATGGAAGACGATGGTGAAGGCGAACTGGGCGCGCGCAAGGTGAAGCGCGTCGAGCGTCAACATGGGTCGTTCGCCTCGGTGCGGCCAGGCCGCGGGCCAGCCTCAAGAGACAGATTACCGGCTTGCGCATTCGACGCCAACAAATTGCAGCTTCTCCCCCGCGGGGACGGGTCTGGCGCGCGGCGGCCCCGGCGGAACCGGGTCGACAACGCGATCCGGTATCGTTCGATGCGCTTGCGTCGGCGCCAATCTTGCGGCAATAAGGGGCGCGCTAGGAGTGTAGCTCAATTGGCTAGAGCACCGGTCTCCAAAACCGGGGGTTGCGAGTTCGAGTCTCGCCTCTCCTGCCAGCGCTTTGGCCCAGATTATATCCACATTTCAAATCGTTGATTGGGAGCGGGGTCGTCCCCGCCGCTGCTCGCCGAATCTTGCCTCCGATTCCGCGGCCAGACGCGTCAGCGCTGGGCGCCGGCCGGGTCCTCGGGCCGATCCAGGTAGTGCGCCGTCGGCGTCTCGCGCAGCCGCTGCGCCGCGCTCTCCGGCGTGATGTCGCGCTGCGGCGAGCCGAGCATCTCGAAGCCGACCATGAACTTGCGCACCGTCGCCGAGCGCAGCAGCGGCGGATAGAAATGCGCGTGGAAATGCCATTCCGGGTGCGCCGCCCCATCGGTCGGCGACTGGTGGAAGCCCATCGAATAGGGAAACGCGGTCTCGAACAGATTGTCGTAGCGGATCGTCAGCGCGCGCAGGATTTCGGCGAGGCCCCTGGCCTCCGGCGCGGTCAGTTCGTCCATCGCCCCGAAATGCCGGCGCGGCAGCAGCAGCGTCTCGAACGGCCACACCGCCCAGAATGGCACGAGCGCCACGAAATGCTCGTTCTGGTCCACCACACGCTCGCCCGATGCGAGTTCGAGCTTGAGGTAGTCGCAGAGCAGGCAGCCCTGGCGCTCGGCGCGGTACGCCGTCTGTGACGCCAATTCCTTGGCGAGCTCGTTCGGCAGGCTGAGGCTCGCCCAAACCTGGCAATGCGGGTGCGGGTTGCTGGCGCCCATCATCTCGCCGCGGTTCTCGAAGATCTGCACCGAGTTGATCGTCTCGACGCCGCCAAGCGCGCGGTACTGCTCGGTCCATTCCCGCACCACAAGCTCGATCTCCTCCACCGCCATGCGGGCGAGCGTCAGATCATGGCGCGGCGAGAAGCAGATCACCCGGCAGGCGCCGCTCTCGGGCTGCGCCACGATCAGTCCGCCCTGATCGACGGCGGCGCCGCCGGCGTCCGGGCGCAGCGCCGCAAAGTCGTTGGCGAAGACGAAAGTGTGCGGGTAGTCGGGGTTGACGTCGCCGTGCGCCCGCCGGTTGCCGGGGCAGAGATAGCAGTCGGGGTCGTAGGCGAGCGCGGCGGGGCGCGCCGGCCGCTCGGTCTGCCCCTGCCACGGGCGCTGCGTGCGGTGCGGCGACACCAGCACCCATTCGCCGGTGAGCGGATTGAGGCGGCGGTGCGAAGCATCCTCGAACAACGTCACGGGCGCCGCCTTGTCCTTAATCCGTCACGACGCTGACGCCGTCGCCTGGCGAGCAGACCAAAATGTCCGGCGTGATCCCGGTCGCCGCGGCGTAACCAGCGGCGAGGCTCGCGCGGAACCGCTCGACCGCGTCGGCGCGCACCATGCTCACCGTGCAGCCGCCGAAGCCGCCGCCGGTCATGCGCGAGCCGAGCACGCCCTCGACGCGCCATGCAAGCTCCACCAGCACGTCCAGCTCGCGGCAGCTGATCTCGTAGTCGTCGCGCATGCTGCGGTGCGACTCGTTCATCAAGCGTCCGAATTCCTCGACCTGTCCGGCCTCCAGCGCGGCGCCGGCGCGCAGCACGCGGTCGTTCTCGGCG
>JBEKSH010000332.1:0-4542 GCA_049517235.1 Roseiarcus sp.
TCGCGGAAACCCGCGCGCGAATAAAGGGCGATCGCCGGCAGGTTGGTGCGTTCGACCTCAAGAAATAGCGACCGTACGTGCGATTCGGCCAGACGCACCAGGCTGTCGGCCAACAGGGCGCGGCCGATTCCGCGATTGCGAAAGGCGCCATGCACCGCGATGGTCAGAATTTCCGCTTCGTCGGCGGCGAGTCGCGAAAGCGCGAAACCGCGCAGTTCTTCGGTGGCCGCGTCGACGGCGGCCCCGCCGATTGTCGTCTTGCTCGACAACAGCGCCTCGAATTCGGCGGGCGACCAGGAATGGGCGAAAGAGGCCGCGTGAATGGCCGCGCACTGCTCGGCCTTGTCGCTGCGCAGCGCGCGCATGACCGGGGGACTGAGTTTTCGGAACGGAAGCAGCATGGGCGGCCCGGTCGATCAGGGATTGGCGCGCGCAACGGAGGCGCCGATCGCCGGCTGGGCGTCCGGCGGCTTGAGATAGAGGGGACGCGGCGGACAATCGCGCGGATCCGCAGCCAGCCCAACCCGTGCGACGGCGAGAATATCAGGAAAATCGGCGCTGCTCACCAGTTCGACGGCGAAGCCGGCGCGCGCGGCTTCCGTGGCCAGCAGCCGGGCACCGTTCCCCGTCATGCGGACCAGTCCCGCGCCAACCGCCCGCACCGCCTCGCGCAAGCCTTCAAGGCGAGCAGGGATCAGGGGTCGCCCCGTAGGCTCGAACAACTGGAAATAGACGCGCCCATGTCGCGCATCGATGACCGACGCGATGATTCCCGGGCCCGGTTCAAAGAGCAGCGGCCCCGCGAAGGCGACCAGCGTCGAAACGCCGACCACGGGAATTTCCAGCGCCAGACCCATCGCGCGCGCCGTGGCGAGGCCGATGCGAATGCCCGTGAAAGAGCCCGGCCCGACCGTCGCCGCGATGCGGTCAAGCGTCGCGAACCCGCCTTCCACGCCGCCGATCAGCCGTTCAAGCAACGGCGCCAGCGCTTCGGCGTGACCGCGCTCCATCGGTTTGCTGCATCGCGCAACCGCCTCGCTCGCCCCGCTGTCGAGGACGCAACCCGACACCGCCCCGCAGGAAGCGTCTATCGCCAGAATTCGCATTCGATGCTTGTTATCAAAGGGGCCGTGCGTCGCATAGCCCATGATGGAATCGGATTTTCGCTTTGAAGGGCGAAAATCAGATTTGGCGAGTCTGTTCAGCGGGTGATCAGCGTGCCCGCGCCGTAATCGGTCAACAGCTCGATCAGAACGGCGTGCGGGATTTTGCCGTCGAGAATGACCACGCCTTCAACCCCCCGCTCCAGCGCGTAGATGCACGTCTCCACCTTGGGGATCATGCCGCCGGTGATCGTGCCGTCGGCGATCAGGCCGCGAATTTCGTCGACCTTCAGTTCCTTGATCAGCTCCTTGTTCTTGTCGAGCACCCCAGGCACGTCGGTCAGCAGCAGCAGGCGCTTGGCGCCCAAGGCGCCGGCGATCGCGCCGGCGAACGTGTCGGCGTTGACGTTATAGGTCTCGCCGTCCGCGCCTTGCGCCACCGGCGCGAGGACCGGGATGAGCTCGCGCCCGAGGATCTGCTCGAGCACGGTCGTGTCGACCGTCGCGGGTTCGCCGACAAAGCCGAGATCGACGACATCCGCGATGTCGGCGCCGTTGGCGCCGCCGTGGTGCGTCACCTTGCGCGCCGTCACCATATTGCCGTCCTTGCCGCAAAGTCCTACCGCCCGCCCGCCCTGGGCGTTGATGGTGCCGACGATCTGCTTGTTGATGGCGCCGGCCAGCACCATTTCGACGATTTCGACCGTCGCCTTGTCGGTAATGCGCAGGCCGCCGGAGAATTTTGATTTGATGCCGAGCTTTTCCAGCATCGCGCCGATCTGCGGCCCGCCGCCATGCACGACGACGGGGTTGACGCCAGATTGTTCGAGCAACACCATGTCGCGCGCAAAATCGCGGGCTTTGGCTTCGTCGCCCATCGCGTGGCCGCCATATTTCACGACGATGATCGCATCGTCATAGCGCAGCATATGCGGCAGCGCCTGCATCAGGATTTCCGATTGTTCCTGCGGGCTGGCCTTGGGCGTCTCGTTCATGGGGCTCCCTCGTCGGATGCGCGCTCTTCTAGCCGCTTGCGCCGCCAAGCTCAAACGCCGGCGCGGCGGGCGCTCTGTTTGGCTGTTTGACGCGTCAGCGCGGAACTCGCGCGAATGAGGCCGACGGTCGCGCCGTTCCAGTTGCGAATGGGCGGCTCCAGGCGCTCGGCCAGCGCCGCATGTTCCGTATCGCTCAACGGCAGAAAGCGCGCGATCAGCGCCGCCATCGCGGTCTCGGCGGCGCGCCCCGCGCCGTCTTCGCATTTGATCGCGACGCCGAGCCCCGATTCCGGAAATGCGCCGCAATAGACGCCTTCCGCGCCCGTCTTGACGAAGGCGCGAAGGCCAAGCGTCTCCGCCACCAGCGTGTCGAAGCGCCCGGCGCCCGCGACCAAAGCCGGATAGGCGGCGACCGCCTCCCTGATTCGCCTCGCCGCCGCGGCCCTTGCGGGCGGCAGGCCGTGGCCGCAGCCAAAACGCGCGAAACCATGCGCCAACGCCCTGATCGGCGTGGCGTAGGTCGGGATCGAACAGCCGTCGACGGCGCGCGCGTGCTGGTCGAGCCTGGTCTTCGTCATTTCCTCGATCGCGGCTTTGATCTCGCGCTGCACGAAATGTCCGGCGTTGACATAGCCGGCAGGCTCGACCCCCATGGCGCAGCTCAAACAGACAAAGCCGGCGTGCTTGCCCGAGCAATTGTTGTGGAGAGCGGTGGGTCCGGTGCCGCGCGCCGCCAAGGCGCGCGCCGCTTCATTGCTCAGCGGCCAGTGAACGCCGCATTCCAAGGTCCCCACGCCGCGCCCGCATTTTTCGAGCATGTCCCGCGCCGTGCTTGCGTGGACCGGCTCGCCCGAATGCGAAGCGCAGGCGAGCGCGATCTCGCCCGGGGTCAGGCAAAATCGGTCCGCCGCGCCGCTCTCCACGAGCGGCAAGGCTTGAAGCGCCTTGATCGCGGAGCGCGGAAACACCGGCGCCGAGACGTCGCCGAGTGTGAAGACCTCCCGCCCGTCGACGTCGCAAACGGCGATCGCGCCGCAATGCCGGCTTTCGACCCGCGAGCCGCGAAGCACTTCGACGAGCACCGGATCGCCCACCCGCCTCAGCCTCGGCCGACAAACGGCATTTTCGTCGCCATGATCGTCAGCGATAAAATATTGGTCGAAAGGGGAAGGCTCGCCATGTGAACGACCGCGTCGGCCACCTGGCCTACGTCGATCGTCGGTTCGATGGCGATCCGGCCGTCGGCTTGCGGAACGCCGAGCGTCATCTTGCGCGCCATATCGGTGAGGGCGTTGCCGATGTCGATCTGGCCGCAGGCGATGTCGTGCTGTCGGCAGTCGAGAGCGATCGACTTGGTCAGCCCGGTAATGGCGTGCTTCGTCGCGGTATAGGGCGCGGAATGCGGCCGCGGCGCATGGGCGGAGATCGAGCCGTTGTTGATGATGCGGCCGCCCTTCGGCGTTTGGTTCTTCATCATCGAAATGGCGCCTTGCGCGCAGAGGAACGCGCCGGTCAGATTGACGTCGACCACCGCCTTCCATTGCGCGTAGGAAAGGTCTTCCATCGGAATCGCCGGCGCGCCGGCGCCGGCGTTGTTGAACAGCAGATCGAGCTGGCCGAACGCCTCGGCGAGCGTGGCGAACAGTTCGCCGACGGCTTGCGGATCGCCGACGTCGCAAGGATGGACCAAAGCAGGCCGACCGACCGCCGCAATTTCCTTGGCCGTCTCCTCAAGGGGTTGAGGGCGGCGGCCGGTCACGGCGACGCGCCAGCCCGCTTTTGCAAGCGCCAGCGAGGCGGCGCGGCCGATTCCGCCGCCGGCACCCGTGACCAGGGCGAATTTTTCTTCGGACATGGATGCCTCTCATGGCGAGCGATGGGGCCGCCGAAGCTCTGTTATAAGGCAAACCGTGCGATCGCGCAGCCTTCAGCGCCGGCCGAGGTGCAAGCTCATCGGACCAGCGGCCCATTTCGTGCTCGCCCGACATCCGGGGCGAGTCGCCAGATCAGCGCGCCCATGACCAGCGCGCCGCCGACGATCGCCGAGGGGCCGGGCTGCTCGCCGAACGCGAGAAACACCCAAAAGGGGCCGAGAACGACGTCGAGCATACTTATCAGTCCGGCCTCCGCCGCCGGGATGTGCTTGGCGCCTTCCATGAACAGGATGAATGCGACGCAAACGGTCGCCAGGCCGAACACGGCCAGCACGGCGAGATCGAACGGCGTCACGGCGGGGTGAGGCGAGAGACCCAAGCCCAATGCCGCCGCCACAAAGGCGCCAAACGCGTTGATCGAGGTCATCGACATGCCGGGATGGCGGCGCTGCAGGACGATCATCAGCGCGAAGGCGACGGTCATCACAAAGGACATCGACTGTCCGATCAGCCTGCCCGTCCCTACGGCGCCCCCCACCATGACCACCACCCCTAGAGCGTGATGATATC
>JBEKSH010000333.1:0-4539 GCA_049517235.1 Roseiarcus sp.
AGGATCGACACGTCTCAGGACCTTCCCACGCCGGCGATCCGACGTCGACGCGCGTAGCTTGATCGGCGACCAATGTCGCGATCGACCTTCAATTCAGCGCGTTGGCGGGGTCGCCGTGTTGGCGGCGCTGACTGCGATCCGCATCAGGTCCATGGCGCTGCGGGCGCCGAGTTTGTGCTTCAATACGGTGCAATTGTTGGCGACCGTTTTGTAGGAGACATTCAGGATATGGGCGATCTGCGCCATCGTATTGCCGGAGGCGAGGAGGCGCAGGATCTCCAGTTCGCGCGCGTTTAGCGCGGAGAGTTGGCTCGCGCCCGGCCCGGCGCGGATGAAGGCGACCTCGCGCGCCATTTCGGGGCGCAGGTAGACGCCGCCCTCGGCGATGCGGCGGACCGCGTCCACGATCAGCAGGGGATCGTCGTTCTTGGCGATAAAGCCCTTTGCGCCGGCCTCGATGGCGCGCGCGGCGAAGACCGGATCGTCGTTCATGCTGAAAATGACGAGGCGCGCCTCGGGGTCTCGCCGCAGGATGCGGCGGCAGAGTTCGAGACCTGAGACGCCCGGCAGATTGAGATCGATCACCGCGACGTCGGGCTGATGCGCGAAATAGGCCGCATATCCGCTTTCCCCCTCGGCGGCGTCGATGACTTCGATGCCCAGCTCGGCTCCGAGCAGCGCCTTGCAGCCGGCTACGACGATCGGGTGGTCGTCGACGATCAGAACGCGCAATTGTTTCAAACCTCCGGACCGCCGTCCAGCGACGACGCGCATCATGGGCCAGAGACGCGAATCTGACAATTCCGGGCGAATGCGACGCATTCGCCCGCCGCGCGCCCATTGACAGGGGCGGCGTCGAATTCGACGTTGGGGACTTCGGGGAGCGGTCTCATGTGGCGCAACATCTCATTGCAGCATCGTCTCAACCTGCTGTTTTCGGCCTCGCTGCTTCTGTGGCTGATTGTCGACGTCAGCCGCATGTTGGCGGACGCCGGGCCGCGAGCGCGGGCCGAGTCCCAAAGTGTGACTCGGCTGACGAGCGAGTTTGTCATTACGGCGCTCGCCAATTTGCAGGACTCGCCGGAGCCGGAGCGCGCCCTCAATGCGCTCGTCGCGAACCTGCAGAACCTGCGCCACGTGCGCGTCGCGTTGGTCATCGACGACGACGCGTCGGTCGCCTCAGCCTTCGTCTCGGCGACCGCCGCGCGCGCGCCTGCGTGGTTTCGCGGCATTGTCAATGCACCGGTTGGCGTTTCGACGATCCCGGTTGTCCTGAGGGAGCGCAGCCTCGGCTCCATCCTGATCGTCGCCGATCCGTCGAACGAGATCGACGAGGTCTGGTCGGCGGTGCAGGCGCAGGCCGTCGCCAGCGGCGCTTTGGGGCTCGCCGTGCTGTTCGCATCGAGTCTTTTCATCCGGCGGGCGCTGAAGCCGCTCGGCCTCGCGGGGACGGCTCTGGCGCGGCTCGAATCAGGCGACTACGCCGCTCGGGTCGAACCGGCGGGGTCGCCAGAATTGGTCGAGACCTGCCGCAAGATCAACAGTCTCGCCGAAGCCCTGTCGGGCCTCAGCGCGACCAACGGCCGTCTGATCGAGCGCCTGCTCGACGTTCAGGACGAGGAGCGCAAGGCGATCGCCCGCGAGCTGCATGACGAGATCGGGCCGCATCTCTTCGCCCTGCGGGCGAAGGCGACGGTGCTCGCGGCGCGCTTGCAGGCCAGCGGCGATGAAGACGCCACATCGGCCGCGATCTCGATCCGCGATCAAGTCGAGGCGCTGCAGGGCCATAACCGGCGCATTCTCGCGCGGCTAAGGCCAGCCGCCCTGGAGGAGCTCGGCCTCCTCGATGCGTTACGCAGCCTGGTCGAGCAGTGGCGGAAGGCCGAGCCCGCTGTCGCGCTCGCCTTGTCGGCGCCGGAACAGGTCGCCGAACTCGGCGAGAGGGCGAGCCTGATGGCCTATCGATTTGTCCAGGAGGCGCTCACCAACGCTTTCCGCCATTCCGGCGCACGGCGCATCGACGTGACGCTCGCTTACGAGCCAGCCGGCCAACCCCGGGGCGCGCGCGATCCTGCGCTCGCGGGGCTGCGCATTCGCATTCGCGACGACGGCCGGGGCGTCACCGACGAGGCTTTGCCGGGCATGGGGCTTTTGGGCATGCGCGAACGCGTGCGCGCGCTCGGCGGCGTCGTCATCATTGGCAACGGAGCAGACGGCGGGGCGATCGTCGAAGCGGCGTTCGGCTCCAGCGCCTGATCCGGCCTTCTTCGGGAAGATCTCCCGTTGTCCGCAGGAAGTTTCGCTCGACGTCTTTCCACTAAATGAAGTGAACGGGCCCATCTGAATTCTCTAGACTCGGCGTCGCGGATGGATGGACAAAGAGATCGCGCACCTCTCTTTCCTTCGCTACCCATCCAGCCGCCGCGGAGCTCCGCAGCGTCGAAATCGAGGCGCGGCGACGATGAAACGCGTATAGTCGTCGTCGGGGGAATAAGCTGCCGCGCCACTAAGGCCGGCCCAAAAGAAGACGATGCGGCAGATCAGGCATGGCTCGCAGAGGCCGGTCTGATCGGGAGGGGGCTGAAGTGACCGCGTTGCGTTGTTTGTTGATTGCGGCGGGAAGCGTCGCCCTATTGGTGTCGCAGGCCCCGGCGCAGACTGCGCCGCCCACGCCCGGAAATCCGGGGGCCGCCGTCGTCCTGCCGACCATTGACATCTTTGCGACCACGCCGCTCGCTGGAATCGGCGTTGATATCGACAAGGTTCCGGCCGGGGTCACCATCGTCGACTCCAAGCAGATCGAGCAGGCCAAGTCGCCCAGCATCGTCAAGTCTCTCGCGCAGCAGACGCCGGGCATCGCCGTCAGCGACGTTTCGGGCAATCCGTTTCAGCCCGACGTGGCGTTTCGCGGCTTCGACGCCTCCTCGGTTTCCGGCACGCCGCAGGGGCTGGCAGTTTACCAGAATGGCGTGCGCGTCAACGAGGCTTTCGGCGATACCGTCAATTGGGACCTCATCCCGACGGCGGCGGTGCGCTCGATCGACGTCATCAGCAACAATCCCGCCTTCGGCCTGAACGCGCTCGGCGGCGCGCTCAGCGTGCAGATGAAAGACGGTTTCGGCTTCCAGGGAACATCGATCGATTTCATGGGCGGCTCGTATGGGCGCCTGCAATCCTCGCTGCAATGGGGCAAGCAGGTCGGCAACTACGCGGCTTACATTGCGATCGAGTCGGCGCAGGACAACGGCTATCGCGATTCTTCCGCGTCCCAGATCCGCCGCTTCTACGGCGACCTCGGCTACAAGGGCGACAGCGCCGAACTTCATCTCAATGTCGGCGGGGCGGACAACGCCTTCGGCGCGACCGCGTCGGCGCCCGCCGAATTGTTGAGTCAAAGCTGGAGCAGCGTTTATACGACGCCGCAGACCTCGCGCAACGAGGTCGGCTACGTCAACGCCACCGCGAGCGTCGACGCGACGCCGACATGGACGCTGCAGGGCGCCGCGCATTTTCGCTCGTTCTATCAGTCGACCGTCGACGGCAATGCGACCAACGCCCAGCCCTGCGCCGACCCGACGCTGCTGTGCTTCAACGGCCCTGCGCCCGCCAACGGCCTCAATGGCCAGCAACTCGCCAATCCGTTTGCGCCGAACGCCACGCTCGGCGAAATCGACCGCACGACGACGCAAACGACCAGCGTCGGGACGACCTTGCAGGCGACCAACACGGACAAACTGTTCGGCCACGACAATCATTTCGTCGTCGGCGGCAGCTTCGATTATGGCGTCACCAATTTTGGCGCCAGCGCCGAACTCGGCGTCATCCAGCCCAACTTTTTCACCGCCGGGTCGGGGATTTTTCTGGGACCGTCGGGCGATCCCGTCTCGGACGGCCCAGTCTCCCTGCGCTCAACCAATGCCTACACCGGCCTCTACGCGCTCGACACGTTCGACGTGACGAACGCATTCTCGATCTCCGGCGGCGGCCGGCTGAACGTCGCCAATATCCGGTTGCAAGATCAGCTCGGCGAGGCGCTCGACGGGAACGACACCTTCACGCGGTTCAACCCGATGATCGGCGCGACCTACAAGATCACGTCCGAAATGACCGCCTACGCCGGCTATTCGGAGGCCAACCGCGCGCCCACGCCGCTGGAACTGGGCTGCGCCGATCCGGTCCATCCCTGCATCGTCGCGAGCTTCCTGGTCTCCGACCCGCCGCTCAAGCAGGTCGTCGCGCGCACGTTCGAAGCGGGCCTGCGCGGTTCGCACGACTTCGGCGAGGACGTCGGCGTGTTCGGCTGGAGCCTGGGCGCCTTCCGCACCGACGACCAGGACGACATTCTCAACATACCAAGCCCGTTTCAACAGGGCTTCGGCTTTTTCGAGAACGTCGGCGCGACTCGACGCCAGGGCGTCGAGGCGCAGGTCAGTTGGAAGGCCGATAAATTCGCCGTCCATGCGAGCTACGCCTATCTCGACGCGACGTTCCTCAACGCACTGACCCTCGCCTCCAACTCGCCTTTCGCCGACGCGAACG
>JBEKSH010000334.1:0-4525 GCA_049517235.1 Roseiarcus sp.
CATCAGGCGGTGCTCGTCGACCTCGCCCATCGGCGCGTCTATTTCTTCTTCATCGAGATATGGCCGCAGGAGGTCTATTAACTCACGGGATTGCTGATCCTAGCCGCGATGACGCTGTTACTCATGAACGCCCTCGCGGGGCGCGTGTGGTGCGGCTATCTCTGCCCGCAAACGGTGTGGACGGACCTTTTCATCACGGTCGAACGGCTCGTCGAAGGCGATCGGCGCGAACGCATGCGAAAGGATGCTGGTCCGTGGACCGTCCAGCGCGTGCGCGAAAAGACGTTGAAACACGCCCTTTGGCTGATCATCGCCTGGTGGACCGGCGGCGCGTGGGTGTTGTATTTCGCCGACGCGCCGACGCTGGTGCGCGAACTCGCGACCTTTCAGGCGCCGGCCGTAGCCTGGGTGTGGATCGGCATTCTGACGTTCACGACCTATGTGCTGGCCGGGACCATGCGCGAGCAGGTCTGCCTCTATATGTGCCCGTGGCCGCGCATCCAGGCCGCGATGACCGACGAGAACGCGCTCAACGTCACCTACCGCCTGGATCGCGGCGAACCGCGCATGTCCCTCAAGAAGGCGACGGCTACGCGGGCGTTCGGCGATCAGGCCGGCGACTGTATCGATTGCGGCCAATGCGTCGCCGTCTGCCCGACGGGCGTCGACATTCGCAATGGCGACAATCTAGGCTGCATCCAGTGCGGTCTGTGCATCGACGCCTGCGATGCGGTCATGAAAAAGGTCGATCGCCCGCTGCGGCTCATCGCCTATGACACCGAGATCAACATCGAGCGCCGCCGCGCTGGCAAGCCGAATGTTTTCAGGCCGATCCGGCCGCGCACGATTCTTTACGTCGTGGTCATCGCGCTGGTTGGCGGCGTCATGACGACGGCGCTGGCGACGCGCGTCAATCTCGGGGTCAGCGCCATCCACGACCGCAATCCGATGTTCGTCAAGACGGTAGACGGCTCGATCCGCAACGGCTATTCGATTCGCATCATCAATCGATCGTCCAGCGACCGAAACTTTGCGATCACGGCGGAAGGCCCGGAAACCCCGCGCCTCGAAGCGATCGGCGTCGAGGCCGACGCGCAAGGCCGGCTGATCGCGCAAGTCGGGCCCGACCAGACGCGGGAGCTGCGCGTGCTGGCGACGCTGCCGGCGGGCAAGCGCGCGGATCAACAGGATATGACGTTCCGCATCACCGATGTCGACAGCGGCGCGACCGCCGTCGCGCGGGATCATTTCGACGCGCCGTGAATATTGTTGCGCGGGAACAGGCGAGGCGACAATGGACTTTCGCATGGAAGCATCGAACGACCCTTCGGCCGCCGAAGTGCGCCCATTCACCGGCTGGATGGCGCTGGCGATTCTCGCCGGCTTCTTCGGAACGATATTCTGCGCGAACGCCTCGCTGGTCTATTACGCGATCTCGACTTTCAGCGGCGAACAGGAGGCGAGCCCCTACGAACATGGACTCGCCTACGATAAGGAAATCGCCGCCGCGCGCGCGCAGGAGGCTCGGGGATGGCGCGTCTCGGTCAACGCGCTGCGCCCTCAGTCGGGCGCACGGGCGTTGATCGACATCACCATGCGCGATTCGGACGATCAGCCGATTCAAGGCCTCGCCGTGACGGCCGCGCTCGAATTCCCCGCCGACAAGAAGCTGGACCAGCATGCGACCGTCAACGAGGCCGAGCCCGGCGATTATCGCGCCGACGCCTCCATGCGGCCCGGACAATGGGACCTCGTCATCGAAGCGAAGCGCGACGGCGAGCGTCTGTTCCGGTCGCGCAACAGGATGGTTCTGCGCTAGAGGGTCAAATGACGGCGAACGTCGATCTCTCAAGCTTTGTGCGCCATCACGACGATGGCACGGCGCGGCTGGATCTCGCGGTCGACGGCATTACCTGCGCGGCCTGCATCGGCGACATCGAGGGCGCGCTGGCGCGCCTGCCGGGCCTGTTGCGCGCGAGGCTCAACTACACCAGCCGCCGCCTGACCGTCGAATGGGCGGAGGGATCGCTCGATCCCGCCAGGGTTCTGGAAAGACTTTCCGGGATTGGCTATCGCGCCTATCCGTTCGCCGCGAACGAGGCGGAGGACGCCGAGACAGCGCAGGCGCGTTGGCTCCTGCGCTGTCTCGCCGTCGCCGGCTTCGCGGCGATGAACGTCATGCTGCTGTCGGTTTCGGTGTGGGCCGGCAACGCCAGCGACATCACGCCGGAAACGCGCGACTTTTTTCATTGGCTTTCGGCGCTGATCGTCTTGCCGGCCGCCGCCTTCGCCGGCCAGCCGTTTTTCCTGAGCGCCCTGCGGGCCCTGCGCGCCAGAAGCCTCAACATGGACGTGCCGATTTCGCTCGGCGTTTTTCTGGCGCTGATCATGTCCGTCGTCGAGACGGTTAATCACGCCGAGCACGCCTATTTCGACTCGGCCGTCATGCTGATGTTTTTCCTGTTGATTGGCCGCTATTGCGATCTCGCCATGCGCCGCAAGACGCGTTCCGTCGCGGCGAACCTCGCCGCGTTGCGCGCGCCGATGGCGACGCGCATCGATGAGACCGGCGAAGCGACCGCGATTCCGGCGAACGCGTTGGCGCCGGGCGACATTGTGCTGATCCGGCCGGGCGAACGCGCGCCCTGCGACGGCCTCGTTCTGTCAGGACGCTCGGAGATCGACGAAAGTCTGATCACCGGCGAAACTATGCGCCGCGTCGCGACCGCCGGCACCGCCATTTACGCCGGGACGCTGAATTTCAACGGCGCCCTGCGCGTGCGGGCGCGTGCCGCGGCCGGGGCGGCGCTGCTCGACGAGATCGAGCGTCTGATCGAGGGCGCGGTCGCCCAAAAGGCGCGATACCAGCGTCTTGCCGATCGCGCGGCGCGGCTCTACGCGCCGCTCGTCCATATCACGGCGCTGGCGACCGCCGTCGGTTGGCTCGTCGGCGGCGCTTCCCTGCACGACGCCGTCATCGCGGCGATCGCGGTGCTCATCATCACCTGCCCCTGCGCGCTGGCGCTCGCCGTTCCCGCGGTGCAGGTCGTCGCTGCCGGCGCGCTGTTCAAGTCCGGCGTCCTGCTCAACGCCGGCGACGCGATCGAGCGTTTGGCCGGGGTCGACACGGTGGCGTTCGACAAAACCGGGACCTTGACGCTCCCCGACGCAAGCGTCGTCAACGCCGCCGCCATCGATCCCGCGCTGCTGCGGCGGGCCGCGCGGCTGGCGTTGACCAGCCATCATCCGCTGGCCAGGGCGGTCGCCGCGCAGGCCCCCGCCGGCGAGCCGTTCGATGGCGCCGACGAGACGCCCGGCCAGGGGGTCCGCGCGACGATCGAGGGCGCCGAGGCGCTTCTGGGCAGCCCGGCGTTCTGCGGGCTCGAAGCGCAGGCCGAGGCGGCGCGGATAAGCGATCCGCTCGCCTCCCTCATCGCGTTCCGGCATGGCGAGGCTAGCGCCGTCTTCCTGGTGCGGCAGGTTTTGCGCGCGGACGCCGCGGCGACCATCGAGGCGTTGCGCCGGCGCGGCCTGGCGGTGATGATCTTGTCGGGCGACCGCGTCGGCGCTGTTGACAGCGCGGCTCAGGCGCTGGGCGTCGCCGATTGGCGGGGCGGCATGAAGCCTGCGGAAAAAATCGCGGTTCTCGACAAGCTGAAGGCGCAGGGCCGCAAGACTCTGATGGTCGGCGACGGGCTGAATGACGCTCCGGCGCTCGCCGCCGCCTATGTTTCGCTTTCCCCGATCACCGGCGCGGATGTCGCCCAGGCGTCGGCCGACGCCGTCTTTCTTGGCGATCGGCTCGGGCCGGTGCTTGATGCGATAGGGATAGGCCGGGCCGCTCACGCCATTATGCGGCAGAATCTGTCCCTCGCGGTCGTCTACAACCTCGTCGCGGTGCCGCTGGCGATCACCGGCCATGTCACGCCGCTCATCGCGGCGCTGGCGATGTCGGGGTCGTCGATCCTTGTCACGCTGAATGCGTTGCGCGCGCGTTTGCCGCGGCGAATCCGGGGGACGGCGGCATGACAATTCTGGTCATTCTCGTTCCGCTGGCGCTGCTGCTTGGCGCCGTTGGGCTCGCGGCCTTCCTTTGGTCGCTGCGCAGCGGCCAGTATGACGATATGGACGGCGCCGCGTTGCGGGTGCTTTCGGACGACGATCTCGCCCAAGAGGATCGCTTGCGATGAGCTGGGTCACGCTCGCCCCGCCGCAGGAACGCCCGGGGCATCTTGTCTGCGCCTGCGATTTGACGCCGCCGGCCTCGCCGGCTGTCGCGGCTGTCGCGGCCGGCGCGCCGGGCCTGGCGTTGGCGGCCGGTATTTTTGCGCTGACGGTGCTGGCCCAGGCGTTGACCGCGGCGGTGCTGCCGATGGCCGGCGTCATTCTCGCCCCGAAGCCCGTTTGGGCCGCCTTGCCCTATGCGCTCACCCTAGTCGGGGCGGGCGTCGCGACCTTGCCGGCCGCCGCCTTGACGGATCTGTTCGGGCGGCGGGCGGCGCTGGCGCTGGGCGCGAGCCTCGGA